>JAGKXD010000041.1 GCA_021151525.1 Cellvibrionaceae bacterium
TGCGAATACTATTGCAAAGCCAGCTCGTGGTTTAGTTGTTGAAATTCTCGATGAAAAAAATACCGTTATTGTTTCAACACAAACCAATGCACAAGGAGGATACAGCGCTAGTGTGCCTGCAAGCACCTTGGTAAAGGTTCGCGTTAAAACTCAAATGCAGAGTAAGTCTTCACCTATATGGGATGTAAAGGTTACAGATAATACTAATAATTATGCGGTTTATGCGATTGAAGGGGACCTGCGCGATTCTGGACGCTCCAATTCAATTCGCAATTTACATGCAGCGGAAAAGCTTACCTATTATCACGGCGTCGATGACAGATCAGCATCACCTTTTAATATTATTGATATCGCCTATACATTATTTTCCCGCATGGCGTCCGAGGCAAATATTAATAATTTTCCGTCTCTTGAGTACCGCTGGAGTGAAAAAAACAGAGCTGTATCAGGGAATGAATCTTTGGGTGAAATTGGTGGTGCAGGCTATTTTGTTCCGGATACTCGCGTGATTTATTTAAGCGGTAATTCCAGTACCAGCATGCATGATTTTGATAGCCATGTTATTGCACATGAAACTGGGCACTACATTACCTATGCATTGTTCCGTGGTAGCAATGGAATGGGAACGGGGCCGCATAATGAATGGTCTATCAATGACATCCGAATTTCTTTTAACGAAGGTATAGCTACTGCTTATGCGGGTATTTTATTAAGTGATCCACAATGGCGAGAAGTTGCAATCGTAAATGGGCAACCAATAAGTACCTACAATGGCAATAACTTAAGTTGCGGAACTTGCTTTCCCAATAAGGGGGCTTATACCGAAGGTAACACCTACTATTTGGTTTATAGTTATTACGACAAAACTAAAAATCAATTCGCTAAACCTTTGGATAATTTTTTCAAACTTTTTAGCGATAAGGGTTTTATGGCGTCAGCCGTTTTCCCATCAATATATCTATTCGCAGCACAGGTGGAAAAACTTAACCCAACTCAATTTGTTGACTTTCAGCCCTTATTGAATCAACAAAATATATTTGGTCGTGGTGCATTGGGGGAAGGAGAAACCTTTGCGGCTGATATTCCTTTTATGTTGCCTCATTATCCGCTTATACAGCCCGGGCAAGCACCAGTGCAGGTTTGCACAACATCTTATTACTATGACACTGCCGCTAATTACAGCGCGTTCGGTTTGCATCGAACGTTGCTGCTGAAAATTAACGCGTCTGGAAATTACTCTGTAAAAGTGACTAAAAGCGGTGGAGATGCAGATTCTGTGGTTCCGCATTTGGCGGTGTTTCAAGCGAGTCAATATAAATTTTGGTTGTATTCAAATGTGACTAATGGTGTGGATTTAAGTTCGTGGGGTGGGTTACCTCCTTACTTTAATGCTGGTGAATACACATTAGATATTGAAGGTAATACAAACACCAATTTTGCAGGCCAAAAAATAAAATCATGCTTTGATGTATCAGTTGCTGCGTTGTAAAAAAGGAAATAAATGATGAAAAAATTATTGGTAATGATATTAGCGGCTTTAACTAATTTTTATTTTCCCTTGCAGGCATTTGCTCAAGAGCCGGTTGCCACACAAGTATCTGGCCATATTCAAGCAAGCTTGATTGATTCTCAAGTTATTAAGCTAAATGTTGGTGACGAAAAGAAAATAGAATGGCGATTTGTATCTTCGTATAAGGATGGATTGTTAAAAATCAATTTAATTGCAGAAGATGGATTGGAGATAACATCAGCCCTCAAACAATTTACCTTTGATATCAATGCGAACAGTGAATACAACGTTTCGGCTGATATAAAAGCGTTGCTGAATGGTCGCAGGTACCTCAATTTTTACGTTCATTATGAGAGTAAAGACAAAGCATTAGACGGAACAACTTCGGCCATTTTCCAAATAGGTGAACTAAGTCCGGTTAGGGAGAAACAAGTTGAAAGCACGGGGGTAACTCTGTTGAAGGCAGTTGAGGATGTGCACCAGAGTCAGTAAAACTTACTCCTGCATAAACTGCAGCTTTCGTTTGCTCGATGTATATGTTGGTAATGAGGGGCGTGGGTAGCAAGTAAGCTTAATCAGGATAAATAAAATACTGACTAAAATACCAGTACTGGTTGCTCATACAGTTTTTTTGGTGTAGTCTATATCCATAGTTGAGGTTTCCCCTGAGGAGTCTCAGCGTATAATCCTAAAATTACTGTCTTACTATTAATTTCACGTTGAGGTGTCAAATGGATGCGAATAAAGAAAAGGCGTTACAAGCCGCGCTAAGTCAAATTGAACGTCAATTTGGTAAAGGAACTGTTATGCGCATGGGCGACAAAGAACAAGTCGCTATTCCTTCTATTTCTACTGGCTCCATAGGTTTAGATGTTGCTTTGGGTATCGGTGGGTTACCAAAAGGCCGTATCGTTGAAATCTATGGCCCCGAATCATCAGGTAAAACAACTTTAACATTGCAGGTTATTGCTGAAGCCCAGCGTGCCGGTGGCACCTGTGCGTTTATCGATGCTGAACACGCACTTGATCCGATTTACGCTGCCAAGCTTGGTGTAAATGTTGAGGACCTAATTGTTTCCCAGCCTGATACGGGTGAACAGGCTCTTGAAGTGACTGATATGTTGGTGCGCTCAGGTGCTGTCGATGTATTGATCGTAGACTCTGTTGCTGCTTTGACTCCTCGCGCTGAAATTGAGGGCGAAATGGGTGATCACCACGTAGGTTTGCAGGCGCGTTTGATGTCGCAAGCGCTGCGTAAGATTACCGGCAATATCAAAAATGCTAACTGCTTGGTTATCTTCATCAACCAAATTCGTATGAAAATCGGTGTAATGTTCGGTAACCCCGAAACTACTACTGGTGGTAACGCACTTAAGTTTTATGCATCTGTGCGATTGGATATACGTCGTATAGGTGCGGTTAAAGAAGGTGAAGAAGTTATCGGTTCTGAAACTCGCGTTAAAGTGGTTAAGAACAAGGTCGCGCCACCCTTTAAGCAAACCGAATTCCAAATTCTTTATGGCTCAGGTATCAACCGCATGGGCGAAGTGGTTGATTATGGAGTTAAATTAGGTCTGATTGATAAAGCGGGTGCTTGGTACAGCTACCAAGGCAACAAAATTGGTCAAGGCAAAAATAACGTGATGAAATTTTTGCAAGAAAACCCAGTCATAGCTAAAGAGCTTGAAGCGAAAGTCCGTGCTGAGTTGCTTGAGTCGCCAGCATTGTCATTAAGCGCTAGTGGTGCTGACTCTGCAGATGATATGGAGATGTCTGAATAGTTGTAGCTAGTTTTCTAAAAGGCTAGGAAACTTGTTAACAATTGTTCAAGTTTATGCTGCACTGTTGCGTGTCATAAGTAGTCTGAGTATGCTGCGCAACAGAGTTGTTTAGTTAAGCTAAACAGGTGTTCTTCTTAGATGCAGCCAAGAGGTTTGAAATGTTAAAAGCCGGTTTGTTCAGTTTGTTAGTCGCCGTAGCATGTTTAAGTGGTTGTGCTACAAAACCTTATGTGGCTACAGATTATGAGGCCAGCTATAACTTCGCTGCGCTGAAAACTTTTTCAGTGAAGAGTGCAAAGCAGGACACGAAAGAAAACATTCTCATATCTCCATTCACCTTAAGTCATATTCATTCCTTGGTGAACAGTGAGTTGGCAAAGCGCTACCAAGCTGTAAGTGAAACCTCTACTCCGGATTTCTATGTGACTTATCACGTAGTTATGGAAGAAAAATTGGAACCTAGTGCATATGATCAAATGTACGGTTTTGGTTTTTGGGGTAGAGGCTATCGTTACCCGTCGTCTATGTTTTATCGCCCAGCGCTTGACGGCGGTGTAAGAGTTTATAGTCAAGGCAGCTTAATTATTGATATGGTGGATGCAAAGACCCAGCAACCTATTTGGCGCGGTGTTTCTGAGAAGCGTTTGAATAAAGGTCTTAATCCGCAGAAGCAACGTGAAATTTTGACTAGTGCGGTGTTGGAAGTCTTGGCCCAATTTCCACCCGTTAATTAATTATTCTGGTTTGTACAAAAAAGGTCGCTAAGCGACCTTTTTTTATGGGAAAACAAATGGTCAATCAAGAAGTTACTCCCGCTGTTATACGTATGTCTGCTATGAATTTATTGGCGATGCGTGAGCATTCTGCCAAAGAGCTCAAAACCAAACTTAATAGAAAGTTTGATCAGGCGGAGTGGATTGTTAATGAGTTGGAAAAACTTAAGAACGATGGGTTGCAAAGTGATCAACGTTTTGCGGAGGCTTACATCAATATGCGCTTGCGGCAGGGAAAGGGCGCTCTGGTGATTCGCTTGGAGTTAAAAGAAAAAGGTATTGCTGATTCAATTATTAATGAGCAGCTTTCTACCCACTCAGGCTGGAATCAGCTTGCTTTGCAGGCCTATCAAAAAAAATTTGGTAACACGCATGTTTCCGATATAAAAGAAAAGTCACGAAGAATTCGTTTTCTGACTGCAAGGGGGTTTTCATCAGCCAATATTCAATATGTGTTTGCTAAAGCAGGAACGGATAGCGAGTAGCTGAAAATAATCTATAAGTAAAAAGCTTATTGAGTAAGCGGAAGTCACAGGGCGTAAACTTCTTTAAAGAAGCCATGTTAATTTTTATTAACTGTAATATGTTCGTTGGTGTACAAGTGATAAACTCGAGTGAATTTAAAGGCAAAAAGGATGCTGCGGCCCAATTAAGTCACTATGGCTTAAGACATTCATTGCTACCCCATCGAGATTTATTATGCATTTGCTTTTACCCGCTCGCTTATTGACTTGCGCACTTTTTATTATTTCCCTCCCGACTTTTGCTCAGAAGTCAGATAAGCCAGAAAAGCCTCTTGATGTTATTGTGCAGTCGGTCGCTCTACGTGAATTGCAAAACAATATTGAAGCGCTGGGTAACTTGCATGCTTATGAAACTGTTGTAATAACGGCGAAAGCCACTAAAACCGTAACCCAAATTCGTTTTGATGATGGTCAACGAATCACAAAAGGTTCTACGCTTGTTGAAATGACAAATGCGGAAGAATCTGCGTTAATGGAAGAGGCTCGCCTGACGGCAGAAGAAGCCAAAAAACAATTAGACCGC
This sequence comes from Cellvibrionaceae bacterium, assembly GCA_021151525.1. GTDB lineage: Bacteria > Pseudomonadota > Gammaproteobacteria > Pseudomonadales > Cellvibrionaceae > Cellvibrio. The sequence goes on from JAGKXD010000041.1 coordinate 5,112, forward strand.
ACGCAATCACTTGTCCAAAATGGCGCCTTATCTCCCTCATTACTCGATCAACGTAAGCGCGAATATGAGACGGCGCATGCACGTTTTAACGCGTTGCAAGCGCGCTTTAAAGATTTAATTATCACAGCGCCTTTTAGTGGTGTTGTTGGTATTCGCGATATTAGTCTCGGTAGCTTGATAGCACCCGGTCAAGTAATTACCACTCTAAATGATGACAGTAAAATGAAACTGGATTTTACGGTACCCGCGATTTATTTGCGCAGCCTGCGAATTGGGTTACCTATTGATGCGCAAAGTCATGATTTGGGCGATAAAACATTTAAAGGAAAAATTTACAGCATTGACAATCAAATTGATGAATCAACTCGCTCAATAAAAGTTCGCGCTATTTTTGATAATCCGAATTTTGAATTGAAACAGGGGTTGTTAATGACAGTTGTTGTACGCGCAGATATACGAAAGGCTCTTGTGTTAAGCGAAGCTGCATTGGTGCCTATGGGAAGCAATAATTTCGTATTTGTTTTAATGCCCAATAACGACAATAGAAATGCGCCGTGGATTGCAGAGAAACGTCAAATTTATATAGGCCAGAGATACCAAGGTTTAGTTGAAGTCGTGGGTGGTTTGCGTGAAGGTGAAAAGGTTGTGACCCACGGGCTGCAAAAAATACATGCAGGCCAGCACTTAAGTGTTATGGCTGAGCAATCAAATGATCCAGCAAAAAAGCCTGAGCCTTTGTCTGAGCTGCTGCAACAGAAAAAAACTGAGGGCAAATAATAATGATGCTCTCTAGTGTCTCGATTAGGCGCCCTGTGTTTGCGTCAGTTATTTCTTTGCTGTTATTGGCTTTTGGTATTCTTGCATTTGATCGATTGTCTTTGCGTGAATATCCCAACATAGATCCACCGATTGTCTCCATTCGTACGTCGTATCCTGGCGCTGCTGCCAATATTGTTGAGACTCGAATCACCAAGCCGCTGGAAGACCGTATCGCTGGTGTTGAAGGGATTCGTTACATTGAATCTAGTAGTGAAAATGGTGTCTCCAATATTACGGTCACATTTAATATTGAACACGATATTGAAGCTGCCGCAAATGATATTCGTGACAAGGTTTCCAGTGCCGTAAGTTCGTTGCCCATCGAAGCAACCGCGCCAGAAGTACAAAAAATAAATTCAGATGATGAAGTGATTGTGTGGATGAGCTTGGCCGGTGAAGGGATGTCTGTACCAGAGTTATCTGATTATGCAAAGCGTTACCTAGTCGATAAATTTTCTGCAGTCGAAGGCGTTGCGCGTGTACGTATTGGTGGGGAGCAACGCTATGCCATGCGTGTGTGGTTGGATCGAAAAAAATTGGCCGCACACAATTTAACGGTAAATGATATTGAAAACTCACTGCGTAGTGAAAACGTAGAATTGCCCGCGGGGAGTATTGAATCTAAGGATCGACAATACACAGTGCGTATGGCTCGCACCTATCGGTCTGATGAGCAGTTTGCTCAGTTGGTTGTGAAGCATTCTAGTGACGGTCATTTAATTCGATTGGGCGATATTGCGAAAGTTGAAAAAGGTACGGTTGAAGATCGCAACTTATTTCGTGGTAATGGAATTGCTCAAGTTGGTATAGGTATAGCTAAACAATCTACAGCAAATACTTTGGATGTGGCGCGTGGTGTTCAAGCTGAACAGAAGCGAATGAATGCCAGTTTGCCAAAAGGCATGAGTGTTGAAGATAGTTACAACAGTGCAATTTTTATCGAGCGTGCTATTCATGAGGTTTATATCACACTCATTTTGGCGGTGACGCTCGTTGTTTTTGTCATCTATATTTTTCTCGGCAGTGTGCGCGCAATGTTGATTCCTGCCGTGGCGGTTCCCGTATCAATTATTGCAACTTTTACTGTTTTGGCAGTGCTGCATTTTTCAGTCAACATGCTTACATTACTCGCTTTAGTGTTGGCAATTGGTTTGGTTGTTGATGACGCTATTGTGGTGCTGGAAAATATTGTTCGGCATATTGAAGAAAAAGGTAAGCCGGTTTTATTAGCCGCCTATGATGGCGTGCGTGAAGTTGGTTTTGCGGTAATTGCAACAACCTTGGTGTTGATTTCAATTTTTATTCCGATTGTATTTGTGAAGGGCGATGTTGGGCGATTGTTTTCTGAATTTGCAATTACCATGGCCGCTTCGGTAGGTTTTTCGGCTTTGGTTGCTTTAACGCTTTCACCTATGCTTGCTTCAAAAATCTTGCGCAAAGAGGTGCATCGTACAGCCTTGGTTGAAAAGGTCGATGTTAAAATGCATCAATTGCGCGATGCTTATAAAAAAATAATTCTGAAAAGTCTAAATAAAAAGCTAATCACTATTGCTGTTTTTGTCGTAATGCTCGGCGTTTGCTTAGTGATGGCAATATTTATTCCTAGCGAATATGCGCCAAAAGAAGATCGCGGAAATTTTCAAATTATGATCAATGGTCCCGAGGGCGCGACCTACGATTATATGGAAGAATACGTGGCGGAAATTGAAAAGCGTGTAATGCCTTATGTAGACTCGGGAGAAATTTCTCGTTTAATGGTGCGTGCGCCACGTTCATTTGGTTCATTTGAGAGCTTTAATGCCGGTATTGCTGTAGTTGCGTTGAATGACTGGAGCAAGCGCCGAAATGCCTTCATTATTATGGATGAAATTAAAGCCAAGCTTAGCGATTTGCCCGGCGTGACGACATCGCTCGTTATGCGTCAGGGGTTTGCAAGTGGTTCGTCCAAGCCGGTCCAGTTTGTGATTGGTGGCGGCACCTATGAGGAGCTCGCGAAGTGGCGTGATATTTTGCTCGAAAAAATTAATAAAGATAACCCGGGATTAACCAATATTGATTGGGACTACAAGGAAACCAAGCCCCAAATTGAAGTGCATGTAGATACTAATCGAGCGGCTGATCTGGGTGTGAGTGTAAGTGCTATTGGTCATACGCTTGAAACCTTATTGGGTTCGCGCAAGGTTACAACTTATATAGAACAAGGTGAGGAATATGATTTGCTGGTTCAAGGTGAACGTGATGAGCAGCGAACAAAAACAAGTTTAGAAAATATGTATGTTCGTTCGGATTCAAGCGGAAAACTTATTCCTCTCGCGAGCGTAGTTGATTTGGTAGAGCTTGCTGATGCAAGCCGTTTAAACCGCTACAACCGTGTCCGCTCTCTTACGATAGAAGCAGGGCTCGAGAAAAAATTAAGTTTAGGTGAGTCGCTCGATTATCTGAATAAACTAGTGAAGGAAAACTTGCCTCCAAATGCAACGGTAGATTATCGCGGCATGTCACGCGATTTTAAAAACTCCAGTGGTTCTATGTTTTTTATGTTTGCGCTGGGAATATTAATTACCTATTTGGTATTGGCCGCGCAGTTTGAAAGTTATGTACATCCCTTTGTAATTATACTGACCGTGCCTTTAGCAATTGCGGGAGGCTTGTTTGGATTATGGATTACGGGAAGTACTATCAATTTGTATTCGCAGATTGGTCTTATTATGTTGATTGGGCTTGCTGCAAAAAATGGTATTTTAATTGTAGAGTTCACGAATCAGTTGCGTGATCGTGGTGTTGAGTTTACAGCAGCATTATTGGAAGCTTCCTCTGCGCGTTTGCGCCCAATTATTATGACGAGCCTAACGGCGGTTGCGGGGGCAGCGCCCTTGGTTATTTCTTCTGGCGCAGGTTCGGAAACAAGATTTGTAATCGGCGTAGTTGTTATTTCAGGCGTTATAGTGGCAACTTTCTTTACTTTATTTGTGGTGCCTATTGCTTATACTTTGCTCGCAAAAAATACAGGATCCCCTAATGATGTTAGTAAAAAGCTAGAACAAGAGATCGCACATTTCAACGCGCTAGATGATTAGCCAAAAGTTGCTGCCTGCTTGAATATCCGTGGTCACAAAATCTAACAACGATGAATGTAGAGTGTTTATGATGACTAGAATATTTCAAACCCTATTAGTTGTCATTTTTATTGCGTTCATTGCGAGTGCTTGTAATACAGAAAGCGTAAAAAAATCGTCCATCGAAATATGGAAGTTAGATTCGTTAAATAGCATTAATGGGCACTCAGTAGAGAAACTTGGGCAGCCTAAGGTTGTGCAAACTCCATTTGGAGCTGCGGTGAGTTTTGATGGCGATGGCGACCGATTGTTGGTTGATAATAATCCCTTGGTTGATGCCACTGAATTCACAATAGAAATTATTTTTAAAGCAAACGATGTTTATCCAGCTAATAAAGAGCCGCGCGTTTTTCATATCGAATCATCTGATAGCCCCAATCGTCGTATTACCATAGAGCTGCGTTTGAACGATCAGCATCAGTGGTATCTTGATACTTTTATAAAATCAGATAACTCACAGTTCACGCTCATAGATGCCGCCAAGGTTCATCCAGTTGGTGAATGGGTGCACGTGGCTATGACTTATAAAGAGCGTGAATTTATTTCTTATGTGAATGGTGAAAAAGAATTAAACGGGCAGGTAAATTATTTGCCAATTCCCGCCAATGCAAAAGCATCTATTGGCGCACGTATGAATCAAATTCATTGGTTTAATGGTGAGGTGTTGCAGGTTCGTATTGCTAAGCGCGCGCTTTTGCCAAAGGAGTTCAGGTTGTTGAAAAATCTAACACGGTATGACTTAAAATGACTGCAAGGGCAGCAAAGAGCCTTCAAAAAAGCTCGTAGTTTGTGAGTCGATTGGTGTCGAAGAAAAGCAAATTATTTAAAGCAGCAATCACACTTGGGCGATTACCGCTTTGTTGGCGTTTAAAAATCAGGGCTTAAAGAGTCCGACAATTTCTACTTTCTGAATGATGCTGCTTGCATAGAGCGTTTCAAACTCGCTCCTTTTAATGGCCTTGTTTCTATTAACGCTCAATGTTTCGGTGTTAAGCGCATAGAGTGCGAAATAATAGTGGTGAGTTCCTGTGCCTGTCGGCGGGCATGGGCCAGAATATTTGGGAACATTATCGTCATTAGCGCCTTCAATGCTACCCGCTGGCATTGCACGGAGCGTAGCGCCCTCTGTAATTTCCCTTACTGATCCCGGGATGTTGTAAACATCCCAATGCACATAGGGATAACCCACAATCGCTATTGCATCCATATCTTCCATAATCAACGCAAAACTTTTAACGGCGTCTGAAGTAATATCCCACTTCAAGTGCGGGCTGACTTCTGTGCTGAAGCATGAGTATTTAATAGGGATTGCTGCGTCGGGAACAAAACTATTTGATGTTAACGTAAAAGGGATTGAGCTTGCTGTGCTCGACGAAACCTTTGAGGACAAACTGCTAGACAACGAACTATTTGGTGAGGAGCTACTTGAAGACGAACTGCTTGATGATGAAAGCGCCTCACTACTTCTTGAGCTTGATGAGGGTGAGGGGATTGGATCGGGCGACTGCTTCTTGCCACCTCCGCCGCCACACCCGTCTAAAAGAACTGTGGCAAAAACAACAGGGATAAATAGCTTCTTCATAATCTGGACCTTTATTTTTATTGCAAGGAGAGGAGCCCAGAGATTATTGGTTTCAGGTGTTTGCAGGGTCACTCTTGATAAAAAGTGACCCACAATTTTTGCCGGAAGATTTGGTAATCATTTAGTAAACAATAAGGAAGTGCTTAGATGGGTTTTAACTCTTGCTGGCCGAGTCGCTCCCTGTATTGATTAGGCGTGACACCTAGTCCATCTTTAAACACACGATAAAAAGAGTTCTTGTTGTTAAATCCTGATTCGAACGCTATATCTAAAACACGCAATTGGCATTTTGGGTCTTCGAGCAAACTACATGCAAGTTTCAATCTATAGCCATTAATAAATTCATAAAAGTTCGCGTCTAAATGAACGTTGAGCAGCTCTGAAAGTTGATGGACGCTAATACCAAGTGCTTGAGCCAAATCTGGCAGGGATAAATCATTTTGCCGATAGAGTTGTTCGTCCTGCATAAGCCTCGTTAATTCTTGCGCTAAAGTTTGTGCAAGGTTTTCATCTAGCTCTAAATAACGTGGCTTCTGATTATTGAGCTCCTGTTCGTTGAGAACTGATCTTGGTTGTTCGGGTATTAACTCCTTGGTGCCCGATATTTCCAGGCTATTTTCATTGCTGCGATTAATTTCCTTTCGGAAAAAGAATTTTGGGCGATAAACACTGAGAACCCCAATAGAAAGTACATAAATAGAGAATATTGGGAAGGTACCGTAGTCAAGTAGGTTGTAGTTTTTTAAAGCACCCAGCATGACTAATGAGATCACTACAAAATCTGTCGCTACAAGGAACATTAATCCGCTCACGACATAAATTAGCCAGTAATAGGTGGTATTTTGAAAGTCTTGCCATACTTTTGCTATGTAGGGTCTTTTTTTAACAATAACTACAAGCGCGACAAGTAAATAAATAAGCATGTGAAACATGCCAATCAGAATTACACTTGTCCACTGCTGTTGAAAAAAAATAAGTGCTAGTAGTGCGGTTAAGAATGGTAGGAAATGAATTAGTAATTTGGGCAGCTTTATTTCATTGCGTAATAGTATGGATAGAAAAATCCAAATGAAGGGCCCCTTCAAAAACAAAAAACTAGATGCCACTAAAGATAAGAAGAGAATGCCGCCAGGAATAATATGGGCGGCATAAAGATCCATTTGTGGTGTGGTCAGCGCAAATAAAAATGCAGCAAACCAGCGGTTTAACTGCGGCAAACCGCGTTTGTCTTGAAGCAAAATAAACGCCGTCCATAGCGTAATGATAATGGTGGAGAGGAGAAGAGCTTTGAAAAATTCAAACATGAAATCGCATCCAAGAGGTCATTCCATAACCTTGACCGATAGAAGTTGAATAATCCTTAAATCTTAATACGCGCTTTCAAAAACTCTACAACGTCTGCAGCAGGTACTTCTTGTTTCTCCGCATCGCGACGACCTTTGTATTCAATGTTGCCCGCTTCCAAGCCCCGGTCGCCGATCACGATACGATGTGGAATCCCCATCAAATCAGTATTGGCAAGCTGCACACCCAAGCGCGCTTTTTCATCATCCATAAATAAAACATCTATACCTGCTGCTTGCAGTTGTGCATAAATTTCTTCCGCTTTTTTCGCAACAGACTCAGATTTATTCATGTTGATGGGCACAATCGCAACGTGGAAAGGTGCGATAGCATCAGTCCAAATAATGCCGTTCTCATCAAAATTTTGTTCAATGGCTGCAGCAACAACGCGTGTAACACCAATACCGTAGCAGCCCATAATCATAGTTTGCTCTTTGCCGTTTTCATCCAACACGCGTGCTTTTAATGCTTCAGAGTATTTGGTGCCGAGCTGGAAAATATGGCCAACTTCAATACCGCGTTTAATTTCCAAAGTACCTTTGCCGCATGGGCTTGGGTCGCCAGCCACTACGTTGCGAATATCGGCAACCAAAGGTGCGTTCGCATCGCGCTCCCAGTTTACGCCGGTAAGGTGATAGCCATCTTTATTTGCGCCGCAAACAAAATCAGCAGCGTGAGCGGCAGAGTGATCAACAATCACAGGAATATTCAAACCGACAGGCCCTATAGACCCAACGCTTACACCTAGTTCTTCTTTGATGCGTGCTTCAGGTGCGAAAGTAAGTGGGGCTGCAACGCCAGTTAATTTTTCGGCTTTAATATCGTTCAGCTCGTGATCGCCACGCAAAACTAATGCAACCAATGGTTGGGTTTTGTCTTCGCGCACTTCGCCCAGCACAATTAAAGTTTTAAGCGTTTGTTCGGGTGATACTTTTAAGAACGCGCAAACTTCTTCAATGCTATGTGCACCGGGTGTAGCAACTTCCTGCATTAAGTGTTGCGGAGCGGGGCGTGGAGTTGAAGGTGGTAGGGCTTCAGCCTTTTCTGTGTTGGCTGCGTAGTCGCTACCGTTACTGAAAACAATCGCATCTTCACCGCTCGCTGCCAGCACATGGAACTCATGCGAGAATGCACCGCCAATAGAACCTGTGTCCGCCAATACCGGGCGGAACTCCAATCCCAAGCGCGTGAAAATATTGCAGTAGGTTTGATGCATAACATCGTAAGTTTCTTGCAAAGATTCAGTGCTGTTGTGGAACGAGTAAGCATCTTTCATGATAAATTCGCGCGAGCGCATGACGCCAAAACGTGGACGTACCTCATCGCGAAATTTGGTTTGAATTTGGTAAAAGTTTGCCGGCAACTGTTTGTAGCTGTTGATCTCGCCGCGAATCAAATCGGTGATGACTTCTTCGTGGGTTGGGCCAAGGCAGAAAGGGCGGTTGTGGCGATCGTTGATGCGCAACAACTCTGGGCCATACTGCTGCCAGCGGCCCGATTCTTCCCACAATTCCGCTGGTTGTACAACAGGCATCATGACTTCTTGCGCGCCCGATTTATCCATTTCGCTGCGCACAATATTTTCGACTTTGCGCAGTACACGCAGGCCGAGCGGTAACCAGGTGTATAGGCCTGAGGCCAGCTTGCGGATCATGCCCGCGCGCAGCATAAGTTGATGGCTGATGACTTCTGCATCGGCAGGGGTTTCTTTCAGGGTGGCAATTAAAAATCGGCTGGAACGCATAGATAGTCTTCTTTGCAATGTGGCTATAATGGGAATATTAAAGGCGCTTATTCTACGGTGCCGAGGGCGATTGGTACAGAAGCCAATCTGCTCGATTTCTGATTCTCAAAGGAAAAATCTATGTTTGAACTTCACCCTCGTTTGGCGGCAGATTCTGTGGTTATAGGGCGCTTTGATTTGTCGCTTCTATTGCTCAGTAAAGATGCAAATTACCCTTGGTGTATTTTGGTGCCGCAGGTTGAAGATGCATTTGAAATTCACCACTTAGGCGAAGTAGAGCAGGTGCAGCTGATGCGTGAGTCTTGCCGTTTGTCGGAAGTAATGACGAGTGTGTTTGATGCACACAAAATGAATGTGGCGGCGTTGGGTAATGTAGTGCGCCAATTACATATTCACCATATAGCGCGCTTTGAAAATGACCCCGCTTGGCCGCAACCTATTTGGGGAAAGCTCCCCGCTAAGGACTATTCAGCGGCGGAATGGGTGGCGCTAGTTAAGCGTTTGCAAAATGCGTTAGTAGGGGATGGTTTTACGGTTGTTTAGTTTTTAATAGCAATAAAAAAACCCCGCATTGCGGGGCTTTTTTATTCAGAAGATGCGTTAATTACAGCGCCATTTCTTTCAGTTTTTTCAACGGACGAACTTTTACTGATGTGCTAGCTGGCTTAGCTTTGAACATCACTTCTTCGCCAGTGAATGGGTTGATGCCCTTGCGCGCTTTAGTCGCTGGTTTTTTCACGCAGGTAATTTTCAACAGGCCTGGCAATACGAATTCGCCAACGCCTTTCTTCTTAACATGACCTTCGATAATGTTGGTCAATTCATCCAATACTGCTTGAACTTGCTTTTTGCTCAACTCAGTTGCATCAGCAATTTGTTGCAGCATTTGAGTTTTGTTTTGGCGCTCAGCAATTGGCTTAACAACGGCTGGTGCAGCTTTAACAGCGGGTGCTTTTTTCGCTGGAGCCGCTTTTGCAGCAGGCGCTTTTTTAGCAGCTGGCTTGGCGGCAGCTTTTGGAGCAGCTTTTGCTTTTGCAGCAGGTTTAGCAGCAGCTTTCGGAGCAGGCGTTTTTTTGGCAACCATGGTGGATTCCTTTATCGTAGATGATCGTTAGGTGTGTTTATTCTGTAAGCAAGCGGAACAATAGGTTGATGCGCTACTTCAGGCTTGCTCAAAAACCCCTGTTTTTATAGGCTCAAAATGCCCATCGCAAGGATTGAAGCTATATATAAAGGATAAAAATAGAATCAGCAACCAAAAACTACGCTATTTCCCGAAGAAAAGTGCAAATTTATGTTTTGTGTGAATTTTGTACGTGGGTTTAATCATTAATGTTGTACAAGGGCGGCCTATTATCAAATATTCAGTATTTGCAATTCAGGCTCGGGTTCACCATATTGCCAAATATAATCAAAGGTCTCGCGCAAACGTTTTACTTCAACGGCGGCATTAAAGTTTGCAAAACCTTTGTAATTAGCATCATCATTTTTATAGAGTAGGGCATCGCTATCACAGATTAAAAATCCCATCTCGGTATCTTGTGGCTCAATAGTCAGTTTGCGTAAAAGCACTTTGCTAGACAAGCGCTGATGAAGCTTTCCGAGCTTATGCCCACGCTCTATTAACGGTTTGGTATTTTTAATCAATAGTTGTACCTGCGCATTGCGGTTGCTGCGTGCGAAGTTAGAGATTGCTTGTACAAATTCCGCAGATCCATAAATGGCTTCGTCTAAATCGCGGCTGAGAATGATCACTGAGCGCCGTGCTTGTTCTACCAACTTGATTGATTGCTCGATAAAGTCTTGTTGCGAATCCAACAAATAAAGGTCGCTGCTAACGGATGACACTTCGCTCATAATCTTTCCTATTTTGCTAATGAACCAGCCACATTTCTATATGCGGAATACCTGCATCCATAAAGATTGAACCTTGGGCAGCAAATTCTAAGTGCTCGTAAAAGCGCTGGCGAGATGTTTGTGCGTGCAGGTAAATTTTATCGTCAGGATGCAGCACTTTACAGTGAGAGATGATCGCGAGCATTAAGTTACGTCCAATTGCTTGCTGGCGATACTCCTTTAAAACCGCAACTCGGCCAATATGAAAAACACGTTCACCAGAGTTAGTTTCAGTTAGCAGGCGCGCACAAGCTATCGCATGGCCCGCTTTTGTGAGTACTAAAAAATGAACAGCGGTCTCGTCCTTATCATCCCATTCATCCGCAGCTGAAACACCTTGTTCTTGCATAAAAACAAGTTCGCGGATTTCCCTCAGCTGCTGCTGATGTGTTTGCCAATTCGTTGGAAGGATTGTGTAGGTCATGGATAGTTAAAAAACCTTTCAGCTACTCATCAACCAGCAAGGTTTCCTGATTAATAAGTTGTGTAAGTACAGCGCGATCAAACAAATCGTCTGTAAGCGGTTTTACCTGCTCCCAACTAATTTCTACCTGCGCGCACACAAGCTCTGCGAGTTCGCGTGAGCAATTAAAGGCGTGACCATCGGCGAATAATTGCGTGCAATCATCTTGTGTGTGGAATGCCAAACGCGCCGCGGGATGACGCCACAGCATATTGCCTTCTGCAAGTGCGGCTTGCCAATCGTCGGCGGTAATTTCATCCTCGGTTTCAATTTCGTCCTGCCCGTATTTACGCTCGGTCATGTGCTTGCCAAACCAGTGAGCGATATTTTCTGCGGTAAAATGCTGCTGAATAATCTCTTGAATTTGTGTAATTGCATCAGCCTTAATTTCGCCGGGATTATTTTGCAAGTGCAAATAAGGATCGCTAAAGCGTAAATCATTATTTAGTGTTTGCGCTATATCGTGGCTCAGTTCATCTACAATCGCAGAGTGACTTGGTGCACGGAAGCCGATGGAATAAGTCATGCAATCGCCTTGTGCAACGCCCCAATGTGCAACTCCCGGTGGAATGTAAAGCATGTCGCCCGGCTCAAGAATCCATTCGTTTTGTGTTTCAAAGTTTTCCAAAATATGAAGTTGTGTGCCTTGCAAGTGTGGTGAATTTACATCGCAGTTCTGGCCGATTTTCCATTGGCGTTTGCCTAGGCCTTGCAACAAAAATACATCGTAATAATCAAAGTGCGGCCCCACACTTCCTTGATCAGGTGCAAAGCTGATCATAATGTCATCCAAACGCCAGTTGGGAATAAAACGGAAGTTATCCAACAACAAGTTTACTTCCGGTACCCATTGGTCTACTGCTTGTACGAGTAAAGTCCAATTAGTCGCTGGCAGGTTTGCAAAGGTATCTTCATCAAAGGGGCCGTTGCGTAACTCCCATGGAGTCTTGCCATTTTCCAAAATCAAACGCGATTCAACTTCTTCTTCAAGCGCTAAACCTGCAAGTTCATCACCATCAATTGGTGATTGAAAATTTGGGAATGCGTTGCGAATGAGCAAAGGTTTTTTTTGCCAGTATTCCAGCAAAAATTTTTGAATTGGCATATCGCCGAGGTGGGTTAGGGGGCTCGTCATAATTTTTTCTTTCTAAATGAGTTTGTTTGCCTGCGGCGGGCCTCACTTTTCTTCCGGCAACTGCTCCTGCGTTACTCTACCTTCTGCATCCATGCAGTCGTGCTCGCCCGCAAAATTGCAGGATTGCAATTTAGCGCAGCGAAGCTGCCCTACGGGTGAAAGCCATGGATGGCTTTCATGAAAGAAAAGTAAGCAAAAGAAAGGCGACCCAGCTCGTTCGTGTTTCCTGCGCGTTTCGGAAAATCGCTGTCGTTCCGGTGCGACATCCGTGTCGCATCGTCACTAAAACGCACTTCCTGTGCGTTTTCCAACAATTTTCCTCCAATGCTCGGCGAACTCACACGGGGCCTATCGGTGCCAACTGCAGATTCGTACGGTGAAAAAAATTAAGGGCTCCGAGGAGCCCTTTTTAAAATTGCAATCTTAAATCGCCTTAGCCTGCGCCACCGCATTCCCAATATAATTCGCTGGCGTCAGTTCACGCATGGCTTGCTTCGCGTGCTCGGGAATATCCAGCGTCTCCACAAACGCTGCCAAGACTTCTTTGGTAATGGTTTGGCCGCGAGTCAATGCTTTCAACTTCTCGTAAGGTTCATCAACATTGTAGCGACGCATAATGGTTTGGATTGGCTCTGCCAATACTTCCCATGCGTTATCCAAATCTTGTGCGAGGCGAGCGCGGTTAATTTCGAGTTTGCTCATGCCTTTTAAGGTTGAAGCGTAAGCAATCATCACGTAACCAAAACCTACACCCATATTGCGTAATACAGTTGAGTCGGTTAAATCGCGTTGGAAACGAGAGATTGGTAATTTTTGTGCGAGGTGATTGAACACGGCGTTCGCAATACCCAAGTTACCTTCAGAGTTTTCGAAATCAATTGGGTTGACTTTGTGCGGCATAGTGGATGAACCCACTTCGCCAGCGATAGTTTTTTGTTTGAAGTAACCGTAGGAAATGTAGCCCCAAATGTCGCGGTCGAAATCGATTACGATAGTGTTGAAGCGTGCGATAGCATCAAACAATTCGGCGATGTAATCGTGCGGTTCAATTTGGGTGGTGTAGGGGTTCCAAGTTAAGCCTAGGCTTTCAACAAATTGTTGTGCGTTGGTTTGCCAATCCACTTCCGGGTAGGCAGAAATGTGCGCGTTGTAGTTGCCTACTGCACCGTTAATTTTGCCGAGCAATTCAACTTCTTTTACCGCTTTTAATTGGCGACGCAAACGTGCAGCAACGTTTGCCATTTCTTTGCCAACGGTGGTTGGCGATGCAGTTTGGCCGTGGGTGCGTGAGAGCATGGCGTCTTCAGCGTAATCGTGTGCGAGTTTTACTACGCCATCGATAATCGCTTGTGCATCTTTAATAAATTCGTCGCGGCCTGCTTTAAGCATCAACGCGTGTGACAAGTTGTTGATGTCTTCAGAGGTGCAGGCAAAGTGTACGAATTCCAAAACAGCTTCTAACTCTGCATTGCCGGCAAATTTATTTTTGAGAAAATATTCAACCGCTTTAACGTCGTGGTTGGTGGTGCGCTCGATGGTTTTAACCGCTTGTGCATCTGCTTCGCTAAAGTTTTCTACTATCGCATCCAACTGTGCATTGGTAGCGGCACTGAATGCCGGAACTTCTGGAATACCTGCATGACGGCTGAGTTGTTGCAGCCAGCGCACTTCCACTTCTACACGGAAACGAATTAAACCAAATTCGCTGAAAATTTTGCGCAGTGCGACGGTGCGGTTGCCGTAGCGGCCATCGACCGGGGAGACTGCATTAAGTGGAGTAAGGGTTGCAAAACTATCAATAGTATCGTTGGATGTAGGAGCCATGCGGGTTCTCATTTAAAAAGTAAAATTAAAAACAAAAAATGAATTCGGCGGTTAGCAAGTAGCCCGTAAGGAGTGAAGTGCAATACGGGATTTTAAATCCCCCTATTGCGCTAGGCTTCATACGGGCTACTTCTTAGCTCAGGTAGAGCGGCAATAAGAGCTTGAAAAAGGCCGCCATCATAACTGAAAACGCCTGATTTTTCAGGCGTTTTTTGATCTTGGATGCTGTATCAATAGGGCAAATTGCGCAGTAGCTTATCGACTTCTGCTGCAAGAGCTTTACGTTGTAGTAACAGCTGCCAACGGTTACCACCTAATTGTCGCCACAGCATTGCGGAGCGGATCGCGGCCAGAAGCAGCGCGCGAATTTGGCTGGCAATACGGGGTTGTTGGAGGTAATTGTAGTCGCCCATGACCTGAATGCGAAAACGGAAAGTGCTAATAGTCTCGCTGTATATTTGGCCGAGATTACCAATCACGTTGTCATGGGTTGAGGAAAAATGTTCAGCTTGGCTGGCCGCTTGTGAAATCCGTGTGGCAATGGTGTTTAGCATATCTCTGCGGCCAGAAAGCTTCTTCTGCAAATGCAGTGCGCCTAAGGCGTAGCGCGTTGCTTCTTGATGCTTGTGTTGCCCGCCAAGCATATCGCGCAGCGCTTCCAGCCCTATGCGTAGATCGCGCGCGGTACCGCCGTATACATCGAGAGTTGTTGCCGGGTTGAGATCAAACACACTTTGAATGCTGCATTTGTAGGCATCTTGCGGCACTTGGCCAGTTTTGGCGACTTGTTCCACCAAAATGGCGGCTTGTACAACACCCGCTAAGGCGAGGGTAATGTCTTGAAGATTCTTACTCACAAAAGGTGCTCACAATGGTTACTCGTAGAAAACGTCAGATGTTGTCCGTAGATTCAATAACGGCACCGCCGAGGCAGATATCGTCCTGATAGAAAACAACAGATTGTCCGGGGGTGATTGCGCGTTGTGGCTCTTCAAATAGAACATCTAAACAGCCGTCAGCCAAAATAGTCACGGTACAGGCTTGATCGTCCTGGCGGTAACGATTTTTGGCGGTACATGTGAAGCTAGATAAGGGCTCGCCTTGGGGATTTAAAGGCAGTCCATTAATCCAATGCGCCTGCTGTGCAATCAAATGATTGGTAAATAACAGAGGGTGGTTTGTGCCTTGTACAACAACCAGCACATTGCGCGTCAAATCTTTCTGTGCGACAAACCAAGGTTCTTCGTTAGCACCTTTAACACCGCCGATACCCAAGCCTTGGCGCTGGCCAATGGTGTGGTACATCAAACCGGCGTGTTGGCCGATTACGGTGCGGTCTGGCGTTTGGATTTCGCCTGGTTGAGCGGGCAAATATTGTTGCAGGAAGTCTTTAAAACGGCGCTCGCCAATAAAGCAAATGCCGGTACTGTCTTTTTTGTTGTGAGTCACAAGGCCATATTCTTCGGCGATGCGACGCACTTCGGGTTTTTCGATATCGCCGACGGGAAACAAGGTTTTGGCAAATTCCGCTTCGCCAACCGCGTGAAGGAAGTAGCTTTGATCCTTGTTGGGATCTAAGCCTTTGAGCAAATAGGTATGACCACCTTGGTCAGCACGGCGAACATAGTGACCGGTGGCGATTAGCTCGCCGCCGAGCATCTTTGCGTATTCCATGAAGACTTTGAATTTGATTTCGCGGTTGCACAGAATATCGGGATTCGGCGTACGGCCAGCTTTGTATTCTTCTAAAAAATGTTCAAAGACGTTATCCCAGTACTCGGCAGCAAAGTTGGCGGTATGGAGTTTTATGCCGATTTTTTCGCACACGCGCTCGGCATCGGCCAAATCTTCTTTGGCGGTGCAGTATTCGGTGCCGTCATCCTCATCCCAATTCTTCATGAATAGGCCTTCTACCTGATAACCCTGCTGTTTAAGCAAAAGTGCAGAGACAGAGGAATCCACACCGCCGGACATGCCGACAATCACAAGAGGTTTTGTTGCTGGAATTTGGGACATAAAGGCGAACTACTGCTAAGGAAACGAGGCGCGCATTTTACGCGCCTTAGCCGACAACCTCCAAGGAAAAGCGCCTGCCAGCACGATATTCTTCAACAATTTGCAGTGTCATGGGGCTGCGCAGCTGGTCTTTGCGCTCTAACAGCTCTTCGTAAGTCAGCCAAACGGCTTCAATAATGCCAGTATCCAGTGAGCGATTGGCATCATGACTCACTGCTTCGCCAATAAAGGTCGTGCGGAAATAGGTAATGCCATTGCTGGGAGCTGTGTAGAGGTTCACGCCTACTACGCCGGACAATTTTACCGTCCAGCCCGTCTCTTCCAACGTCTCTCTGATGGCGGCTTCTTGTAGGGTTTCGTCAGGGTCGAGGTGACCAGCGGGTTGGTTGTAGACCTTCTTGCCGTCAGATTCCTCGTAAACCATAAGATAGCGATTGTCGCGTTCGATAATAGTGGCGACAGTTACATGCGGAGCCCAAGTCATAAAATGTCCTTGCTGTTTAAAAGACGCAATCCTAGCGGGTGTTGGCTTGGGCCGCTAGCTGTGTATTATCGCTGGCGAATTTAACCTCCATGAAGTTTGCGGAAGAGGCCGCCTAGGTCAAATACATGCGCAAGCACGATGACCACCAAAAGTACTACAGCGACGATAATTAAGTTACGAGCTAGGTTTTTCACAGATTTCTCCTATTGATGTGATGGAACGTGTTAATAAATTTAAGAAAAGCTGAGTGCTTGGCGCAGGCTGAATCGTTTTGCATAAAGTGCCGGAGCAAGGCTGGCGGCTATGGCTCCCACCAACAATATTCCCAACCACATTGCTAAGCCGTGCAGCGAAAAAATGAGGCTTAAGGGTTGTGCGGACATCTTGCCTAGGCTTCGAACCATCAGTGTTGAGAAAGTCGCGGCAAGTGGTAGGGCGAGTAGCAAACTGCAGAGCGAAATTAATAGCGCTTCATTGATGACTAATGACATAACCGCCGCATTTTTTGCACCCAGTGTGCGCATAACTGCAAATTCCCGCAGGCGTTCGCTGACGTTTGCGCTCATCACTGTCGCCAAGCTAAAAAATCCGGCGAGAATCATGGCGATGGAGATCATTACTAATGTGGATACCATTAACATCAAGTGGCCGTTGCCGCTTTGTTGGCGAAAGTTTTCAGTGTTTAATTTGCCGAGGGCTATGTCTGCTTGTTCAAAACTTTTTTGTAGCTGTGTAGCTGTTGCATCTATAGCGATTGGACTTACATCTTTCAGTGTTATGCGCGCACTGTTTAGTTTGGTTTCATTGGTTTTTTTTGTGTATAGGCTGGCGCCAGTCAGAGGCTCATTAATAATCCCTGCCAGAACAAATTTACGATTCATTCCCGCCGTATTTATGAAAACCGTGTCACCTATTTTTTTATCTGTAAAGAAACTATGGTATGCGCTTTGGTTAACAACAATTTCATCTTCAGTCTTAAACCAATGTCCGCTCTTTAAGTCTATTGACATGGATTTTGTATTTTCAGAAAGCGAAAATAAGCTCAGGCTTCCATGGCCACCATCCGGATAAACTTGTTTTACAATCACGTCATCGACGCTTGTAACAGCAGCAGAGGCGCGTTGTATAAATTCCTCTCCTGCTACATTTGAGTTGGCAGTTAAAATCGATTTAATCGTTTCAATTGAGGCCGTTTCCGGAAAGCTTAATTCGATTTGATAGTGGCGATGTTCGTGCGCCGTAACGGATAAATGATTCCAAGAGGAAAGGAGGTTTTGGCTTGATAAAAATGTTGCGCCAGCTATAGCTAGCAACAACAAGCTGAAACCTGTGCGCGAAGGCTTGCGTGTGAGGTTGCGCAGCACCATTGCCCACAAAGGCGATAAAAATATCCAAGATCTTTTAATGTGGTTTTTGGTGATTGACTTTCCATTTTCATAGTCATCCAGCGCTGCGCGTACACTTTTTTTCGTGGCTGCACGAATTGGAAAATAGGCCAAGAAAACCGGAGTGCCTATGCAAAATATCAATACAAATAACCAAAGGCTAAATGAAGTGGATCTGTTTTGAATCTCCAAATTCAACAGATCTGCGACCATATTGGTCAAGCTATTGCCGCCCATGATGCCTAGCGGCAAACCCAAACAGATGGCTGCCAAACCTATGCCGCCCACAAGTAATAAATAAAGCTTGTTGATTTGCACTGAAGTTGCGCCAAGCGTTTTCATTACACCAATTTGCCGTACTTGTTGTGCCAGCATGCCCCAGAGGGTGGTTGCCATTAAAATAGCGCCGAGTAATACAGCTAAAAAACTGAATAACAACAACATATTTAAACCCGTCATCATTTGGGTTTGATGCGGATGTTGCGCGGGTGGTGGAACGTGAATCTCACTGACGTTGAGCGGAATGTTTTTTATTAGGTCGGTTGCAATTTTCGTAATTTTTGCGCTCGTAGTGAATTGCCGCGCAACTGCAATTTTTAAGTAGGAATTTGATAGGTGTTCACCAAGCGCAATAAAGTGTTTGTAAGACATGTAGCCGTACAACATATGTTCGGTGTCTGCAGGTGCAAGTGCGGGATCATGTACGACTCCGCTAATTTTCAAATTGTGAGATTTTCCTTGTGCATCTATTAATGTTAGCTGGTCGCTTACAGCAAGTTTTGCCACTTTTAGTGATTTTCTTTCTAATATGATTTCGTTTTCCTTAGGCCATTGCCCCGCTTGCAAGCTTGTTTTGCTAATTTGGGTGTTGCTTGCATCGGGAACAATAAAAATCAGTGCTGTGACAAATTCATTTGGTGCAACTTCTACCCTGAAATAGTATTTTCCGCCCATTTCTGCGCCGGTAATGGCCGGATTTTGTCGGGCTATGCTGGAAATATTTTCCATTTGCTGAAGTGCATCTGCTGAATCAAACACAAGCTCCGCTGCAGCGGGTTGAGTGTCTAGGTAGTTGCGCTGCATTTCACGTGTAAGCAAGGTGTAGGCAAGCAGCATAGCAATGAGTACGGCAGAGCTGAGTGCTATGGAAATGATCATCATGGCGAAGCGACTCGGTGTGGCAGCAATATCACCGAGTATTTTGCGCATTGGGGTATTCATATCTTCGTCCCCACAATGGCACCGTCTTTTAATTGAATAACTCGATCGACGTGTTGGCTGATATCTCGTTCATGGCTTACGGCAATTAACGTTTTTCCTTCACGTGCAAGTTCGCCAAAAAGTGTGAGGACTTCTTCTGATGTGGCTGAATCCAAATTGCCGGTAGGTTCGTCGGCCACTATAAGTGGTGGATCATTGGCAAGTGCGCGGGCAATAGCGGCGCGTTGTTGTTGTCCGCCAGAAAGGGCTGCCGGTAATTTATGTGCCTGTTCTGCAATACCTACGCGGCTGAGTAATTCCATCGCTCGGGTCGCGCGTTTTGAGCGTGCAAATTGATCAGAAAAATCCATCGGCAAAATAATATTTTCGAGGATGGTCAGTGTTGGTAGAAGTTGGAAAAACTGAAAGACTATGCCGACATTTTTACCGCGC
The DNA here is from genome assembly GCA_021151525.1 of Cellvibrionaceae bacterium. GTDB lineage: Bacteria > Pseudomonadota > Gammaproteobacteria > Pseudomonadales > Cellvibrionaceae > Cellvibrio. The sequence goes on from JAGKXD010000041.1 coordinate 24,573, forward strand.
CACTGCGCCCGCGAATTTTCATCAAGCTTGTTAATCGCCTGTTGTTGAATAAAAATATCGCCGGTGCTGGGGTGGTCTATACCGGTGATTAAATTGATGAGTGTTGTTTTACCGCTGCCAGATTTTCCAACAATCGCAACCCGTTCACCTGGTGCGATGGTTAAGTTGATATTGTGCAAAACATCTATGGAGTTGCCTGCGGATTCGTAGGATTTACATAAATCTTTTACGTGAACCAGTGGTTGCGTGTTTTGAATATAATGCATAGTACTTTTTTGTCCTTATCTTGTGATGCGGACAAGATAAAACTTGCAACAACTATTTCGAAGAACAAAAATACCGTGTTTGTTCGGTTCTCATTTACAGGTACAACCTGATGACAGAAGTTGAAAAAGCGCCTCAGCGAAGCGCAAGGGATGTGGTCTTGGATGTGTTTCCCGAATTGATGCTGCATAAGGGCTACAATAATTTCACGGTGCAAGACATTCTTAAGCGTGCGCAAATAGGGCGTACAACTTTCTACGCAAATTTCACGGGCAAAGAAGATGTACTCAAACATTCTGTTGGGCGCTTGCGCGATTGGCTGATTGCTATGGCGCAAACAGAATCGTCTGGCGGACGGCTTTTGTTTAGCTATCACTTTTTCGAGCACATCATTAGTCATCACCAAATCTATGACAGCATGATAGGGCGTGATGATTTTTTTATTTTGGAGCGTTACTGGCTGCGGATGCTGGCCGAGTTGGTGGGCAGTGAATTGCATTCACCCAAACACACCGCCGCTCAGCGAATTAAGCTGGAGCTGATTGTCCAACATTTGGTAGGCGCGCTCTGGAATACCAGCACTTGGTGGTTAGAGCGGAAGCAGCTATCTGCCCAAGAGATGAATGATTATTTCCGGCAGATGGCTCTGCCGGGTTTGGAGGCAAGTCTAAAAAACTTATAAGTTAGTTTTCAGTTGGCTTGCGCGAAGGTTTGATAATCACCTTGGTCGCCGCCAAGGGCTTGGCAGCAGGTTTGGAAGCTGGCTTGTTGGCACTCGGGCGACGAGCTTGCGGTTTACCTGTTTTATCGGCAGCTCCAGCGGGTCTTGGCGGACGTTTCTGACCATCGCCTTGTTTAGTTTTATCGCCCTGATTTGACGGCCGGCGTTCGTGCCCTTGATTTGGCCTGCTATTGCGACTGCGTGGAGCCTCTGCCATGGCTGACTTGGGCAGGTTAATCGCAGTAGATTTATATTCTCCCGGCGCTATACCTTCCAATGTCCAATTGCCGATCTTCACGCGCACCAAACGCAAAGTAGGGTGACCAACAGCAGCGGTCATACGGCGAATTTGGCGATTTTTCCCCTCGGTAATCACAATCTCAATCCATTGAGTGGGAATATTCACTCGGCTGCGAATTGGCGGGTCGCGTTCCCACAATTTGGGGGTAGGGATTAAGCGCGCTTCAGCGGGTAGGGTAATACCATCATTTAATTCCACGCCTTGGCGCAGCTTGGTCAGGGCATAGCTATTGGGCGCGCCTTCTACTTGCACCCAGTAGGTTTTGGGTAATTTGTGTGCTGGGTGAGCTATGTGATGCTGTACTTGGCCATCGTCAGTGAGCAGTAGTAAACCTTCAGAATCGTGATCAAGTCTGCCAGCAGGATAAACATTTGGCAGCTTAATGTATTGCGCCAAAGTAGGGCGATTCTGATCACCGGTACTGCCAGCGGTAAATTGAGAGATAACGCCAAACGGCTTGTTGAATAAAATCAATGATGACATGGAACAAAGAGCATCCATCTAAAGTGTGAAAAAGGGCGGGGAGGCTTATCCCGCGAATGCCAAAAGTTTACAGCACTGTTATACTGCGCGCGATTTTTTTAACGGTGATGCTGCCCAATTTAATGAGTGTCGCCCGCTAATTTCTTTCCCTTTCATAATCTCATGGCAAAGCTCAAAAGGCCCAGTCCCATGGTAAGTCTCATGAAATCCACGGAGTTAAAGTAAAAAATGACCGATTCTAAAATTATCTACACCCAAACCGACGAAGCCCCCGCACTAGCCACTTACTCTTTACTCCCCATAGTTCAAGCCTTTACCAAATCCTCTGGCATAGCCATTGAAACACGCGATATTTCGCTCTCAGGCCGCATTATCGCCGCCTTCTCAGAGTTCCTGAAACCAGAACAACGCATTGGCGACCATCTTGCTGAATTGGGCAAGCTTGCGACTACGCCAGAAGCCAACATCATTAAACTGCCAAACATCAGTGCATCAGTTCCACAACTGAAAGCCGCGATCAAAGAATTGCAATCACAAGGTTACGCCTTGCCTGATTACCCTGAAGTGCCTGCAAATGACACCGAAAAAGATGCAAAAGCTCGCTACGACAAAATCAAAGGCTCTGCCGTAAACCCCGTGTTGCGTGAAGGTAACTCAGACCGTCGCGCGCCATTATCGGTAAAAAATTACGCGCGCAAGAATCCCCACAAAATGGGCGCTTGGGCAGCAGATTCAAAATCACATGTTGCACACATGGATGCTAACGATTTTTACGGCAGCGAAAAATCAGCGTTGATTGCTGAGGCAGGCAATTTAAAAATCGAATTGGTTGCGCAAGATGGTAGCGTGAAAGTATTGAAGGAAGCGGTAAAAGTGTTGGCGGGCGAAGTTGTTGATGCATCTGTTCTCAGTAAAAACGCATTGCGTTCATTTATTACTGCACAAATTGAAGATGCAAAAAAATCTGGCGTGCTTTTGTCGGTACACTTGAAAGCCACCATGATGAAAGTATCTGACCCGATTATTTTCGGTCATTTCGTATCCGTGTTTTACGCTCCAGTGTTGGAAAAATACGCTGCAGAAATTAAAGAACTCGGTGTTGATGTTAACAACGGTATTGGTGACCTCTACACCAAAATCAAATCATTGCCAGTGGAAAAACAAGCGGCAATTGAAGCTGATATTGCAGCGCTTTACGCAACTCGCCCGCAATTGGCGATGGTAAATTCCGATAAGGGCATCACCAACTTGCACGTTCCAAGTGACGTAATTGTTGATGCTTCTATGCCTGCGATGATTCGTGACTCTGGCAAAATGTGGAATGCTGAAGGCAAGCTGCAAGATACTAAGGCCTGTATTCCAGATCGCTGCTACGCAGGCGTTTACCAAGTGGTTATCGATGACTGCAAGAAAAACGGTGCATTCAATCCTGTGACCATGGGCAGCGTGCCTAACGTTGGTTTGATGGCGCAAGCGGCAGAAGAATACGGTTCACACGATAAAACTTTCCAAATTTCTTCAAATGGAGTTGTGCGTGTAACTGATGCGGCTGGCAAAGTTGTATTGGAACAAAACGTAGAAGCTGGCGATATTTTCCGTATGTGCCAAGTGAAAGATGCTCCAATTCAAGATTGGGTGAAACTCGCCGTAAATCGCGCTCGTGCATCTGCAACTCCAGCGGTGTTCTGGTTGGATCCGAAACGTGCTCACGATGCACAATTGATCAAGAAAGTTGAAACTTACTTGAAAGATCACGACACCACTGGCCTTGAGATTTACATCAAGACTCCGGAAGAAGCGACTCAATACTCTTTGGATCGCATCCGTGCTGGCAAAGACACCATTTCCGTAACTGGCAACGTATTGCGTGACTACCTCACCGATTTGTTCCCGATTATGGAGCTGGGTACATCTGCAAAAATGCTCTCGATCGTTCCATTGATGAACGGCGGCGGTTTGTTTGAAACAGGTGCTGGTGGTTCTGCTCCAAAACACGTTCAACAATTCGTAGAAGAAGGCCACTTGCGTTGGGATTCTTTGGGTGAATTCCTGGCGTTGGCGGAATCTTTGGATCACTTCGGTAATGTTACTAACAACGCTAAAGCCAAAGTATTTGCCAAAACTCTCGATCAAGCTAACGGTTTGTTCCTTGACAACAACAAGTCACCAGGTCGCGCTGTAGGTGAGTTTGACAACCGTGGCAGCCATTTCTACTTGGCCATGTACTGGGCGCAAACCTTAGCTGCTCAGACTGAAGATGCGGCTTTGGCAGCGCAGTTCGCGCCTTTGGCAAAAACCTTAACTGAAAGCGAAGCTAAGATTGTTGCTGAATTGATTGCGGCAGGCGGTAAACCGGTCGATTTGGGTGGTTACTATCGCCCTGATTTCGATAAAACCTCTAAAGCAATGCGTCCAAGCGCAACCTTTAATGCAGCGCTGGCTACATTAGGCTAAGTTAATGGGTGTAGAAAAACCCCTTGGGCGAAAGTCCAAGGGGTTTTTTATTAATGAGCTAAAATGAAGTTTGGATTCATTCTCAGAGAGTTGTTTTGTTGGGTTGCTTGTCGCACCCATAAATCAATCAGTCAATGCGGGGCTCTCTAATGCGAGTAAGACGCGCTCTCGGTGTTGCATTAATCTTTTCAGCTGCCAGCGGTGTTCTTGCTTGCGCTTGTGCTTGGGCTGATCCATCTCTCGCCACTGGCACATCCGTAGTCATCAAGCAAACCGAGTCTAATGACATAAAAAATGAGGATTACTACTTTAGGCGTGTTTTAGAATTGGCACTAACGAAGTCATCCCCGCGTTACGGTGCTTGTGCAATCGAGGAGCTTCCAAGTAGCTTATCTGAAAAGCGGCTGCAGTCGGAATTGTTAGCGAAGCGGCTGGATGTCTTGTGGGCTCCTTATTCAGAAGAGCTGGGAACGGCGTTTTTACCGATAAAAATTTCCTTGCTTAAAGAGCTTAACAATTATCGGTTGTTGTTGATCCGGCCTGAGATGCAATCTGAATTTTCAAAAGTAAAAAACTTAAATGATCTGCGCAAGTTCAACGGTGGAATGAATCCGCAGTGGGCGGATGCCGATATTATGGAAGCTAATGATTTGCCGCTGGTGAAGGCTGTGGGCTACGGCAAATTATTTAAAATGCTAGCCGCCAAGCGCTTTGATTATTTTTCCCGTGGGCTTTACCAAGTCAAAACTGAGGTTAATTACTACCCCGAATTACACTTGGCTATTGAACAAAATCTTATGCTGCACTATTCCAACCCTGTGTATTTCTTTGTTCGAAAAGATAACAAGGCGTTGGCAGAGCGGCTGACCTTGGGTTTGGAGATCGCAGAAAAAGATGGCAGTTTTGATCAGCTGTTTAACAGCATTCCCCGGTATCAGTGGGGTATGGAGGAGTTGAAGCACAATCAACGCCGCCTTTTTAATCTGCAGCCAGTGGATAAGAAGGATGCACATTAACCGCTTGCACAAAATAGCAGCGAGGCCAGCCTCGGCTGGCCACCTAGTTTTAACTTTCTGCTTTAGCTGGCGCGGCTTAAGCTGTAGCTTCTGATAACACTTGATCACTTGTCTCAGGCGCACAAATGTTTACTGCGTGTAAACCTTTGTCACCTTTGGTGATCTCAAATGAAACCTGTTGGCCTGCTTTAAGGGTTTTATAACCATCCATCTTAATAGCTGAATAGTGGGCAAATAGATCTTCATTGCCTTGATCGGCTAGGATGAAGCCGTAACCCTTAGCATTATTGAACCACTTAACTGTACCTGTGGGCATGTTGAATTCCTGCGCCTTGGCACCATATAGGTATATGTTGCCTTCGTTATTATTACCCCAAAATATTTTGGGACTTGTAGGCTTACGAGTTGATTTGACACTAAAGGGCAAGATTTAGCGTCAAAGTGCTGATAATTTGTTCAGCGCAACGCGTTTTTTATCCAACATTTGCCTCAATGTCAAGTTTTCAGCGTATACGTGGTTGTTATGCCGATGAGTTACAATGTCGTCAACAATCCAATCATTTTATTTTTCTGTTGAATCTCTATGGGCAATCTAATCAACCTTCAACTAACCTTAAATCAAGATGGTGATTCCGAGGGCGGGGATCTTGATGGCAATCTTGCGGTCTTAGAATCGAAACCAAAATTAAAGCGTCCACCAATGTATAAGGTGATGCTACTTAACGACGACTACACTCCGATGGATTTTGTTGTTGAGATTTTGGAAAAGTTTTTTGGCATGAATCGTGAAAAAGCAACTCATGTGATGTTAACAGTACACATACATGGAAAAGCGGTTTGTGGGATCTATACTCGAGATATTGCGGAAACTAAAGCCGCTCAAGTGAATCAATATTCTAGGGAGCATCAGCATCCACTACTGTGTGAAATTGAAGTAGTAGACGATGACGAGAAATAGTTTGATGTGCTTTTTGTGATCAAGAGGGTATGAGTGATGTTAAGCAAAGATCTGGAAGTAACTTTGAATCTCGCCTTCAAAGGTGCGCGTTCGAAGCGCCACGAATTTATGACGGTCGAGCATTTATTGCTCGCACTTATCGACAACGATTCTGCTGCAAGTGTATTGCGTGCTTGCGGCGCTGACTTATCAAGCTTACGCAAAGAATTAATTGAATTTGTTGATTCCACTACGCCCTTAATTCCAGAGCACGATGCCGAGCGCGAAACTCAGCCAACACTCGGTTTTCAACGTGTCTTGCAACGCGCTGTTTTTCACGTTCAATCGTCCGGCAAACAAGAAGTTACCGGTGCTAATGTATTAGTTGCTATTTTTAGCGAGCAAGAAAGCCAAGCTGTTTATTATTTGAAACAACAAAGCATTGCGCGTATTGATGTTGTGAATTTTATTACTCACGGTATTCACAAGGTATCTGGTCATACTGATCATACCCATGATCATCAAGCACAAGAAAATCACGATGAAGAAGCTTCGTCCGGTGAATCAACTTCATCTAATCCTTTAGAAAACTACGCTAGCAATTTAAATGAAATGGCAATGCAAGGCCGTATCGATCCATTAGTAGGCCGTGCGGATGAAGTTGAGCGTGTTTGCCAAATTTTATCGCGTCGTCGCAAAAACAATCCGCTTTTAGTGGGTGAATCTGGCGTGGGAAAAACCGCTATTGCAGAAGGCTTGGCCAAGCGAATTGTGGATGGCGATGTACCCGAAAACCTATCGGACAGCGTCGTTTATTCGCTGGATATGGGCGCGCTTTTGGCGGGCACTAAATATCGAGGTGATTTTGAAAAACGTTTTAAAGGTTTGTTGCACGAACTGAAAAAGCAAAAGAAATCCATTTTGTTTATTGATGAAATCCACACCATTATTGGTGCTGGCGCAGCATCTGGTGGTGTAATGGATGCATCAAATTTGTTGAAGCCTTTATTATCGTCTGGCGAAATTCGCTGCATGGGTTCAACAACCTATCAGGAATTCCGCGGAATTTTTGATAAAGATCGCGCCTTGTCTCGTCGCTTCCAAAAAGTGGATGTGGATGAACCAAGTGTTGATGAAACCTATCAAATTTTGAAAGGATTGAAGAGCCGTTTCGAAAAACATCACAACTTGCGTTATACCGATGCTGCTTTGCGTTCAGCAGCAGAATTGGCTGCGCGTTACATCAATGATCGCTTCTTGCCAGATAAAGCCATTGACGTTATTGATGAGGCGGGTGCTTATCAGCAATTGCAACCTGCGAGTAAGCGCAAGAAAACAATTGGTGTAACAGATGTAGAAAATATCGTTGCGAAAATTGCGCGCATTCCTCCAAAAAGTGTGTCGTCTTCTGATAAAGAACAATTGCGTAAATTGGATCAGAATTTGAAGATGACCGTGTTTGGTCAAGACGATGCCATTGATACGCTTGCCACTGCAATTAAATTGTCGCGCGCTGGTTTGGGTTCTTCGGAAAAGCCAATAGGTTCTTTCCTATTTTCTGGTCCAACAGGTGTTGGTAAGACGGAGGTTTCGCGCCAGCTTGCTAAAGCAATGGGCATGGAATTAATTCGTTTTGATATGTCCGAATATATGGAGCGCCACACTGTATCGCGCTTGATTGGTGCGCCTCCGGGTTATGTTGGTTTTGATCAGGGCGGTTTGTTAACTGATGCTATTACCAAACAACCACATTGCGTATTGTTGTTGGACGAAATCGAAAAAGCGCATCCCGAAGTTTTCAACCTGCTGTTGCAAGTTATGGATCACGGTACGCTTACCGACAACAATGGCCGTAAGGCAGATTTCCGCAACGTCATTTTAATTATGACGACCAATGCGGGTGCCGATGTTATGAGTCGCGCTTCAATCGGTTTCACCCATCAGGATCATACAACTGACGGTATGGAAGCGATTAAGAAGATGTTTACGCCTGAGTTCCGTAACCGCTTGGATGCAATCGTTCAATTCGGCTCCTTGACCTTGGCAACCATCAAGACAGTGGTTGATAAGTTCCTTATGGAGCTGCAAACCCAGTTGGATGACAAACACGTAACATTGGAAATTACCGAAGACGCGCGCGAGTGGCTCGCAATCCACGGCTACGATGTGCAAATGGGGGCTCGCCCAATGGCGCGCTTGATTCAGGAAAAACTGAAAAAGCCATTGGCAGAGGCAATTTTGTTTGGTGATCTATCCCATGGGGGTGGTACGGTGGAGGTCGATCTTGATCCGATTAATGATCAATTGGATATCCATATCACCGCCAAGCAAGCCTCGCAGCAAACTGCCAAGGTGTGATTTTGGCGTAGAAATAAATAGAAAACAAAAAGCCGCTGAAAAGCGGCTTTTTTTATGGCTGTCTTACGAGTTTCTTGCGATGGGCTTGTGGTGACAGCTAATTAGCGAGCGCGGTAAGTGATACGACCCTTGGTCAAGTCATAGGGCGTCATTTCAACTTTAACCTTGTCGCCAGTCAGGATGCGGATGTAGTTCTTACGCATCTTTCCAGAAATATGGGCAGTTACAATGTGGCCATTTTCCAATTTAACGCGGAAAGTAGTGTTTGGCAGTGTATCAACGACTTCGCCATCAAACTCAATGTTGTCTTCTTTTGCCATGCGGCACAATCCTCAGGTAACTAAACGTGTGGGAGGTAAAAATAGGCGCGAATTGTGCCTGAAATAGCCAGCTGAGCCAAGAGAAAAGCGTCATTAGGTACCTTTTTTCACTCATTAAGGCGCAACTTTTCTCAAATTGAGGTGTGGCTGGCCACTAGTTGAGGCGTAACCAGCGGCGATTGATAAGGAGTTCGAGGGGGCGATAGTCGGTTTTGTAGTTCATTTTGTCGCATTGTTTAATCCAATAGCCCAAATAAACGTAGCTCAGCCCAAGCTGCTTAGCTCGTTCGATTTGAGCCAAAATGGCAAATTTACCCAAGCTGCGCTCACTTAGGTCGGCGTCGTAGAACGTGTATACCGCAGAGAGCCCATCATCCAAGTGGTCGCATACGGAAACACCAATCAATCTCCCGTTTAACCGAAACTCCAAGTAGCGGGTTGAACCCCATTCGCTGGTTAAAAAAGCTTTGTATTGCTCTTCCGATGGAGGGTACATGTCGCCGTCTTGGTGGCGGCTATCAATGTAGCGAGAGTAAAGATTGTAATGCTCTAGAGTATCAATGCGATTGACTAGAACAACACTAAGGTCTTGATTCTTTTGCCAGCAGCGGCGTTGGCTGCGATTTGGCTGGAAGAGCATGACCGGAATTCGGCACGACATGCAAGCTTGGCAGCTCGAGCATTGGGGGCGGTAGAGGTGACCCCCACTGCGACGGAATCCTAACAGTGAAAGCTGGCTATATAGGTTCACATCTATAGCCGCCTCAGGATCTACGAAAACAGTTGTTGCCTGTTCGCCATCAATATAGCTACAAGGGTGCGGCTGAGTTGCAAACAATTTCAGTGTGGATAGATCGGTCATTATGGCCTCTCATTAATACTGTAGCGCACTGCCTGAGTCTAGATTCGGCCAACTAGCAGGCTTAGTTGCCGACCAATTGGCGGGATAATTCGGTGAAACATTCACAAAGTCTATCAGAGTGTTTTGAAATTTTTCACGCGAAATTTCAATGGCCCCCAAGCTAAACAGATGCTCATTGGCTACTTGGCAGTCTATAAGTTGGAAGTCCCAAAACTTCAGTTGTTCGACTAAAAAAGCCAAACCAACTTTTGACGCGTTATTAGCACGGCTAAACATAGACTCTCCAAAAAATATTCTACCTAAAGCCATACCATAGAGGCCACCAACCAACTCTTCCTTGGCTCCATCTTTTTTCCAGACTTCGACAGAATGAGCATAACCTTGAAGGTGCAAGTTTGAGTAGCCAGCAATGATATCTTCGCTAATCCATGTGCCATCAGCGTAAGCACGTGGCGCTGCACATGCGCGCATTACTTCACTGAAACAATGATCAAATGTCACACGATAAGTTTCGTTGCGGATAATTTTTTTTAAGCTTTTAGATACATGTAGTTGGTTAGGGTAAATCACTGTGCGCGGATGAGGGCTCCACCAAAGAATCGGATCGCCTGCACTAAACCAAGGAAAAATCCCCTGTTGGTAAGCCGCTAAAATTCGCTCAGATGATAAATCACCACCTACAGCTAATAGACCATTAGGCTCATTTAGTGCGAGTGATGGCGAAGGAAACAGTGTGTCGGAAGGGCTTAACCAAGGAATTTGAATCATGGTAGATAGATTTTGGTTGAATAACAATAATCAGATGTTTTGTCGAATTTCTATATAGTCACACATTTAATGAG
>JAGKXD010000129.1 GCA_021151525.1 Cellvibrionaceae bacterium
GTTATGTTTGAGAATCTAACGGATCGTTTATCCCACACATTCCGCAGTATTACCGGCAAAGCGCGCCTGAGCGAAGACAATATTAAAGATGCTTTGCGCGATGTACGTAAAGCGTTGCTGGAAGCCGACGTAGCTCTGCCTGTTGTCAAAGCTTTTATCGATACAGTGCGCAGCCGTGCATTGGGTGCCCAAATCAGCAAGGCGCTTAATCCCGGCCAACAATTTCTCAAGATTGTAGAAAACGAGCTTATTGCGACCATGGGCCAGGCCAATGAGCGCTTGAATCTCGCTCAGCAGCCGCCTGCAATTGTACTGATGGCAGGTTTGCAAGGTGCGGGTAAAACCACCTCTGTTGCCAAATTGGCCAAGTTCTTAAAAGAACGTGAAAAGAAAAAGGTGTTGGTGGTAAGTGCTGACGTTTATCGTCCGGCAGCTATCAAACAGCTTGAAACTTTGGCGGGTGAAGTGGACGTGGATTTTTTCCCATCCAATACCGAACAAAAGCCAGTGGATATCGCTCGCGCTGCCATTGATCACGCCAAGCGTCAATTCTTCGATGTCTTGCTAGTGGATACCGCCGGCCGTTTGCATGTTGATGAAGAGTTGATGACTGAAATTAAAGATTTGCACGCGGCGATTAACCCCGTGGAAACTCTATTCGTCATAGATGCAATGATTGGTCAGGATGCCGTTAATACTGCAAAAGCATTTAATGATGCCCTCCCGCTAACCGGTGTGATTTTAACCAAAGCCGATGGTGATGCACGCGGCGGTGCTGCGCTTTCTGTGCGCCATATTACCGGCAAACCGATTAAGTTTTTGGGGATGGGCGAGAAGGTAGATGCGCTCGAACCTTTCCATCCTGAGCGTGTTGCTTCGCGTATTTTAGGCATGGGCGATGTGATGTCGCTGATTGAACAAGCTGAGCGTTCAATCGATAAAGAAAAAGCCGACAAGTTAATTAAGAAAGTTACTAAAGGCCAAAAATTTGATTTGGAAGATTTGCGCGATCAATTGCAGCAAATGCAAAACATGGGTGGTTTGACTTCTATGTTGGATAAATTGCCCGGCATGGGTAACGTGGCGCAACTTGCACAAAGCGCCAACATGAATAAGCAATTTAAAACCATGGAAGCGATTATTAGCTCCATGACCCCAGAAGAGCGCCGCAATCCCGATGATTTGAGTGGCTCGCGTAAACGCCGTATTACTTTAGGTTCTGGTACGCAAATTCAGGACTTAAACCGTTTGTTAAAGCAACACAAACAAATGGCGAAAATGATGGGCAAAATGAAAGGCGGTGGCATGGCGAAAATGATGCGCGGTATTGGTGGTGCTATGGGGAATTTAGGTGGAGCGGGTGGTTTGCCCGGCGGTATGGGTGGCTTGCCACCGAAGCGTTAATGATCAATCTGTAATAAAAAAGGCCATTCAATGAATGGCCTTTTTTATTGGGGATGATTTAAAAAAAACTTAATGTTGTTGATTTTCTACAACATGTTTTTCAGCGATTTTTTCAGACATCGCAAACATAACGCCAGTTACCATAAAGGTAACGTGTAGGCCAACCATCCAAGCGAGTTTTTGATTATTGATAGTGTCATCGTCACCCATGGTCAAAAAAATTCCTAGCAGATTGATGCCAGATAAAGCGACAATAGAACCAATGAGTTTTAATTTTAGCCCAGCAAAATCTATATCTCCCATCCATTTCGGCCTGTCTTGGCTCTCTTGGGCAACACCCAGCACAGAAACAAAGTTTTCATAGCCGCTAAAAATAACAATAATCATCAGGTTTCCCAGCAGTGTCATATCAACAAGTCCTAAAATACTGATAACAGTTTCTCCTTCATGCATCTGTAATAATCGTGTACTGAAGTTATAAAAATGTTCAATAAACTTGATGCCGAGACCAAAAAGTGCAAAAACTAAACCAATATAAAATACAGCCAGTATCCAACGGCTACCAAAAATAAAAAGCTCAATAAAATTTTCTAGGTTAAATCCTTCTTTGTGTTCGTGCTTACCGTCTTGCATTGAATTCTCTCTTTATTGCCAAGGGTTGATGTTGTTCAGGTTAATGTTTATGAATCGCCATTAATGGTTAATAAAATTGTTCGGCTGCCGCCGTGGTTGCGATGTTCGCACAAATAAATTCCCTGCCAAATTCCTATGTTCAATCTGCCGTTGGAAATCGGGATATTTAAACTGCAGCCTAAAATACTGGCTTTTAAATGTGCGGGAAGATCATCACTGCCTTCATCCAAGTGTTTGTAGTAGGGCTCGTCTTCAGGCACCGCGTGATTAAAATAACTTTCAAAATCTTGTCGCACAGTCGGATCAGCATTTTCGTTGATGGTTAATGATGCAGAGGTGTGCTTGATAAATACATTGAGTATTCCAATACGAATACCGCTTAACTCTGGAATTTGGGAGAGTAGTTCTTCAGTCACTAAATGATAACCACGACTGCGCGGCTTTAATCGAACTTCTTTTTGATACCACATATCTAGCCTTTCTGTATTTTTTAGCCGTTTTGCATTTTACCGCTTTTATTTGGGTTTCTTATCTACATCTTGCTCGCATGCGCCGGATCTATAACTAATAACTTTGGGATCGCTACAGGCAGAACATGCATTGCCATAGGTTTTTTCTTCCGATGATGGACAGGGAGCTGTTATACAGCGAATTCCCGTATCGCGAGTCGCACATACAGGAAGATACTCGCGTGTACATAGTGGCGAGCGCTGTTCCGGGCATTGAATTGCTTCAGGTTTTGCAACGGTTTTTTGTGGTTCTGAAACACAGGCTGTAATCATAAAAACAAAGACAATCAAAAAAAGCTTTTGCAACATAATAATCACTCTGTGCTCGCCGCATTAAGGGCTAAGAATTTTACCGATTAATTAAGTCTTTTTAATTAATGCGGAACCTTCAAATTTTACTCCATCCCAGCCATAGCGAATAAAATTGCGAATATTTTGGTGATCTGTTGCATCGGGATGTTGCAAAACATCCACACGATAGTAATCACCAAAACACTGTAAAGTTTGTGCAACTGTTAATTCGTGTAATTTTGCGAGTGTTAAAAGTTTGCAGGAGCCGGAGTTTTGGCCGGCAGCATTTTCCAAATCGCCATTGCGAAATGCTGTAGGTGTAAAATCATAATTCGCATCAACTGTTGCAATAGTATCGGTAAAAGCAACGTGTTCGGGTGTGGTATTTAGTTTGTGAAAGAAATCATCGAGTTGCATGGCAATGTCCTAGTAGAAGTTCGGCGAGTATTTTACGGCTTACGCTCAAAAGCAGCCACCAGTGATTTTAAAATCAAACAAGATTCTTAAGTGGTTATTTACCTTCTTGTATACTATGTTAATAGAACTTACACAGAGCGCAGGTTGTAGTTGTGATGATCAAAAAACGCCCCATTTACATACCCTTTGCTGGGCCCGCGTTACTTGAGGCGCCGCTGTTAAACAAGGGTAGTGCATTTAGTGAACGGGAACGCCAGCAGTTTAATTTGGAAGGTCTTTTGCCTTACAGGATTGAATCCATAGAAGAGCAAAAAACGCGAGCCTACCAACAATTAAATGCATTTCAATCGAATATCGACAAGCACATCTACCTTCGCAACATTCAGGATACTAACGAGACGCTTTATTTCCGCTTAGTAACCGATCATCTCGAAGAAGTAATGCCGCTAATTTATACCCCGACTGTGGGAGAGGCCTGCCAACAATTTTCAAAAATCTATCGTCGTAAGCGTGGTTTGTTTATATCCTATCCTGATCGCGACCGTATGGACGATATGCTACAGAACGCCACCAAGCAAAATGTGAAAGTTATTGTGGTTACCGATGGCGAACGCATTTTGGGTTTGGGCGATCAAGGTATTGGTGGTATGGGAATTCCCATCGGCAAGCTTGCGCTTTACACCGCTTGTGGCGGAATTAGCCCGGCTTATGTATTACCAGTGACTTTGGATGTGGGTTGCAACAATCCTGCGGTTATTGATGACCCTATGTATATGGGTTGGAAAAACCCGCGCGTTACCGGTAAAGACTATTACGAGTTTGTGGATGAGTTTATCCAGGCTGTAAAAATGCGCTGGCCAAAAGCGCTGCTTCAATTTGAAGATTTTGCGGGTGATCATGCTACGCCCTTGTTGAACCGTTATAGAGATGAGCTCTGTTGTTTCAATGACGATATTCAAGGCACTGCTGCTGTAGCCATAGGTACATTGTTAGCGGCTTGTTTTGCAAAAGGCGAGCGTTTACGTGACCAGCGCATTGCTTTTGCGGGCGCGGGTTCTGCTGGGTGTGGAATTGCGGAGCAGCTTGTTCGACAAATGATGATTGAGGGGCTGACGGAGCAGGAAGCACACGACCAAATCTTTTTGGTCAGTAAAGATGGGTTGTTGCAGACCAGCTCTAAGGGTTTGTTTGATTTTCAAAAGCACTTGTGTGTGCCCGATGCTGTAGTCAACCGCTGGAAATTGACTCACGAGCGCAACGAAGGTGTTGTTAATTTATTGGATGTGGTGGTGAACGCCAAGCCAACGGTGTTGATTGGTGTATCGGGTCAGCCCAATTTGTTTACCAAAACCATCGTCGAATCTATGCAGTCTTATTGCGAGCGTCCAATCATATTCCCCTTATCGAACCCCACTTCACAAGCCGAGGCTCAGCCAGTCGATTTGTTGCGATGGACGGCAGGCAAAGCGCTGATTGCTACTGGCAGCCCATTTGCGGCGGTAGATATGGGTAATCGACATTTCGAGATTGCCCAGTGCAACAATAGCTATATTTTCCCGGGCCTTGGTCTGGGTGTTATTTCCGCCAAAGCCAAGCGTATTACAGATAATATGATGATGACGGCAAGTCGCGCCCTCGCAGATGCATCACCAGCGCTACAAAATCCGAATGCAGCCTTGCTACCGCCATTAAGTTCAATACGGTCGTTGGGCAAAACTATTGCTTTGGCCGTGTTCAAACAGGCCATTGAAGATGGAGTCGCCATGCCAATACCAGAGGAGATTATGCTGGAGAAGATAAACGCCGAGTTTTGGCACCCCGAGTATCGAGAATATAGGCGTACATCTTTCTAAGATCGCAGAAATATTGTTAGTTTTTCAGGATTACAAATGTCACCAATTGAAGATGCCGTTGCTAGCTTTTCAGATATTAAAAACGAAGTTCACGCGCGCGAGTTTATTACTAACCTATTAAGTTCAGCTGCGTGTCCAGCCTATACAATGGATCTTGACCAGCTTGATGGCTACCTGCGGTCAATTGCGGCAGAACCTCAGGCTACTAGCCCTGAAGCCTGGATGCCGCTTGTTTTTGGTGGTGAATTTCCCTGTTTAATTAGCGGGTTCAGCACAGATTCTATTACTAATGCTCTAATATGCCTCTATAATTCCCACAGAGTCCAAGTTTTAAGCAACCAATGCGCGTTATCGTTCTCATGTGAGTATTCCGAGGATCGATCAAAGCGTATTCAGGCAGAACAATGGGCTCGGGGATTCATGCAAGGCTATATCTTTTGGCAGGATATTTGGAGTCAATATTTAGATGAAAACCAGACGGGTTCGAATCTAGCTGTTATACTGCCAATATCGACAAATGATGAAATAGACGACATTCTTGCTACGATAAGCGCAGTTGCTGATGCGAACTATGCCCTACAAACAGGTGTCACAGTTGAGGATTTGACACTAATGTTTAACCGGTTACCGCAAAAAGTTATTGAATATGGTCGAATAGCCCATATTATCCGTAGTAATAGTCAGGCTGAAACTTGTGAGAGAGTGGCACCAAGACTTTAGTTGTTTGTTTTTAACGACTTGTTTGATAAAGAAGTTTTTAATGCAATATGTACTTTCAACCGTTACCTTATCGAGATGTTTAAAAAGGACTGCATGATGGATTTTTCTTCTGCGCAAAAATATCTATTAAGTAAAAACCAAGCGGTGCAAACGTTTCCGCAAGACCCAAACGTTGGCGTTTATAAGGTCTGCCATAAAATGTTTGCTACGCTGACATCAGGCGTTGCTTTTGCGCGCATCAATCTGAAATGTGACCCGGACTTGGCGCTGGAGTTGCGTGCTCAATATGATGCGGTTCAGCCTGGCTATCAAATGAACAAAAAGCACTGGAACACCGTAATATTCGACGGCAGTATTTCTGACGAAGAAATTTACGAAATGATTGATCATTCTTACAATTTAATTGTGAGTAATTTGCTAGATCATGAGCGTGAACGTTTGCTAAAAAATGGTTGATCTTCCGCAAGATGACACTGTTTTACATCAGCAATCGGTGGATTTTGGCACCCGCCTGAAGTATATCCGCGAGTACAATGGGTTATCCCAAAGGGAATTGGCAAAGCGGGCAGGAGTTCCGCACAGCAGCATCTCAATGATTGAACAAGGCGTAAACAGCCCGTCGATCAATTCCCTCGCCAAAATTCTTGGCGGCATTCCAATGAGCATGGCACAGTTTTTCAGCTGCGATTTATCGCAACTTAATCAGCAAATTTTTCGTGCCCATGATTTACATGCTAAACAGCGCAATGTTTCGCCATCAGTTAACGCCCAAACAATTCCATTGCACGGCACCACAAGCTCCGTTCGCTTTGAGCGCATAGCCTATGCTGCCAAATCTGATTCGGGCGATGCACCGCAACATTCTCTGCAGCCTATGAGTGGCTTCATTGTTAGCGGTAGTATTGAATTGACTCTTAATGCAGAAGTAGTTGTTTTGAGTTCAGGTGATGCATTTTCCCTTGGTGCAATGCAGCCTTTCCGTTTTCGCAACCTCTCTACAAAAGAAGAGTGTGTTATTCTGGTTTGTACTCTCTAAAATCCTGTCGCCTCTAATCACCTACTTTTGCAACAAAATTAAACATTTATCTCGTTTTCAAAGCTCCTTTTGGTGCAAGCTTTTCACCTATTTCCATTTGCCTGCTACACTCAATCCAGCTTCAGCATTTTATATCAACCCCTAAGAGAAGATGCTTATGTTCCAAGGAAAAGCGCTATCCCTCACCAAACACCCCGACGGCATCGCCGAATTAATTTTTGATTTGCAGGGCGAGTCGGTTAACAAATTTAATTTGTTGGCGGTATCTGAACTCGATCAAATATTGAGCTTGCTTGAGCAAGCCAAAGATGTAAAAGGCTTATTAGTAACCAGCGCCAAAGATGTCTTTATTGTCGGCGCGGATATTATGGAATTCGGCGCAGTTTTTGCGGCGGGGCCCGAACAAATTATTGGGCATCTCTCGAACAACAATCGCAACAATTGCCGCCTTGAAGATTTGCCATTTCCTACGGTTGTAGCAATTAATGGCATAGCACTCGGTGGTGGTTTGGAGTTTTGTTTGTCATGCGATTATCGCATCGCTAGCACTGCCGCAAGCAAAATTGGTTTACCAGAAACAAAACTCGGAATCATTCCAGGCTGGGGCGGAACCGTTCGCTTACCGCGCGTGGCTGGTTTGGATACAGCCGTTGAATGGATTGCTGCAGGTAAAGAAAATACCGCTGAGCAAGCGCTCACTGCACGTGTGGTAGATGCAGTAGTTGAACCCGCAAAATTGCGTGATGCGGCACTGCATACACTGAATCAAGCCATCGCTGGCAAGTTTGATTACAAAGCGCGCCGCGAACAGAAAAAAGGCCCGCTAAAATTAAACTTTATTGAATCCATGATGGCTTTTGAAACTTCAAAAGCCTTTGTAGGTGGGCAAGCAGGGCGCAATTATCCTGCGCCAGTTTCCGCCATCAAAGCCATGCAAAAAGCCGCCGATAAAGGCCGCGATGAAGCATTGCAAGCCGAAGCAGAAAACTTTGCCAAAATGGCACAAACGCCTGTCGCACAATCCTTGGTTGGCATATTTGTTAACGAACAATTGCTCAGCAAAAAAGCCAAAGGTTGGGAGAAAAAAGCCGATAAAAAAATTAGCCGCGCTGCAGTATTAGGTGCAGGAATTATGGGCGGCGGTATTGCGTACCAATCGGCGCTCAAAGGCACTGCGATTAAAATGAAAGATATCGCGCAAGCGGGGATTGATCTCGGTCTTTCTGAAGCGAATAAATTATTGAGCAAGCGCGTTGATCGCAAAAAAATGTCTGCTGCTGAAATGGGCGATGTGCTTAATCGCATTGAACCTACTTTGGTTTACGATGGTTTTGATAAGGTTGATATAGTTGTTGAAGCTGTTGTCGAAAATCCAAAAGTAAAACAAAGTGTGTTGGCAGAAGCGGAATCAAAAGTGAGTGCGGATACTGTACTCGCATCAAATACTTCAACCATTTCGATTACTTATCTTGCCGAAGCATTGCAACGCCCAGAAAATTTTTGCGGCATGCACTTCTTTAATCCTGTTCACATGATGCCGCTCGTTGAAGTTATTCGCGGCGCAAAAACATCTGACAATGCCATTGCTCGCACAGTTGCCTACGCAAACGCCATGGGCAAAAAAGCGATTGTAGTAAAAGATTGCCCCGGATTTTTAGTGAACCGCGTTCTGTTTCCATATCTTGCAGGCTTCGCAATGCTGGTGCGTGATGGTGTGGATTACCAGCGTATCGATAAATTAATGGAAACTTGGGGTTGGCCAATGGGCCCAGCTTATTTGTTGGATGTGGTTGGTATTGATACCGCAGTCCATGCAGAAAAAGTCATGGCCGATGGTTTTCCTGATCGCATGAAGCGCGATTTTAAATCCTGTACAGATGTAATGTTCGCAGCCGGTCGTTTAGGTCAGAAAAATTCAAAAGGCTTTTACAATTACGAGTTGGATAAAAAAGGTAAACCTGCAAAAGTGGCGAGCCCTGAAGCTCTCGAATTATTAAAACCGGTTGTTGCCGCAACACCTTTAGACATTAGCGATGAAGATATTGTCGCGCGCATGATGGTGCCTATGGCAACTGAACTCGCTCGCTGCTTGGAAGAAGGCATTGTTGAAACCGCAGCTGAAGCCGATATGGCTTTGGTTTACGGAACAGGTTTCCCGCCGTTTAGAGGTGGCGTATTCCGCTGGATTGATTTTATTGGTGCGCAAACCTTTGTGGATATGGCCGCTAAATTCAGTAGCCTCAGCGCACTTTACGAACCACCTGCGAGCTTGAAAGCAAAAGCCGCTAATAACCAACGCTTTTACGGTTAGGAGATAAAGAATAATGAGCTTACAACCACGTGATGCCGTAATTGTTGACTATGCTCGCAGCGCAATGGGGAAATCGAAAGCAGGTTGCTTCCGCAATGTACGTGCTGATGATATTTCTGCTGCAATTATCAAAGGTTTGCTGGCACGCAATCCGAATGTTGACCCGGCAACTATCGACGATATGCTGTGGGGTTGCGTAATGCAGCGCGAAGAACAAGCGTTCAATATTGCGCGTAATATTTTATTACTTGCCGGTTTGCCGCACACAATTCCTGCGCAAACTATTAACCGTTTGTGTGGTTCGTCTATGGCGGCACTGCACACAGCAACTGCAAATATTCGCGCAAATATTGGCGATGTTTATTTAATTGGCGGTGTTGAACACATGGGGCATTTGCCCATGTATGAATCTGTTTCTATCAATCCGTTGCTTGGACTTTCCGTTGCAAAAGCAGCAGGCAATATGGGGATGACGGCTGAATACCTTGCGCTGTTGCACGGCATTAATCGCCAGCAAATGGATGAGTTCGGCGCGCGCTCGCATCAACTCGCTGCTGCTGCCCGTGCTGAAGGTCGTTTTGCACGTGAAATTATTCCGGTTGAAGGTCATAACGCGGACGGTTTTTTAATTCAGGTTGAAGACGATGAAACCATTCGCCCAGAAACTACTGTTGAAGCGCTTTCAAAATTACCGCCGGTATTTAATCCGAAAGATGGTCAGGTAACGGCGGGTACTTCATCGCAATTGAGCGATGGCGCATCAGTGATGTTGGTAATGTCTGCCGAGCGCGCGCAATCGCTTGGTTTAAAGCCTATCGCAAAAGTTGTTTCAACAGGCTTGGCAGGTGTTGATCCATCGATCATGGGTTATGGCCCAGTTCCATCAACGGAAAAAGCTTTGAAAGTGGCTGGCTTAACCATGGACGATATTGAAGTGGTCGAACTTAATGAAGCTTTTGCGGCGCAGGCATTGCCAGTATTAAAAGATTTAAAACTGCTCGACAAAATGAATGAGAAAGTAAATCTCAACGGTGGCGCAATTGCACTTGGGCATCCATTCGGATGTTCAGGCACTCGTATTACCGGTTCGCTTTTAACTGTTATGCAACAGAAAAATGCAACGCTGGGTGCATCGACTATGTGTATTGGTTTGGGGC
>JAGKXD010000130.1 GCA_021151525.1 Cellvibrionaceae bacterium
AAACTGGCTCGCTCTAACCGGCGAGCCAGTTTGTTTTTTTAAGACTTCAAAAAAATTATTAAAATCAAAAAAGTTAAATATTTAAAATTTAAAAGCGTAGCTGAATAGCAGGGAATTTATGCTACAGCTCGCTAAGCGGGAGAACTGTGTGTCTGACAATCAACTTCGCCATGTCGCTATTATTATGGATGGCAACAACCGTTGGGCCAAGCAACGCGGATTAGCCGGTGTTGCTGGGCATAAAGTGGGTGTTGAACGCATTCGTGATGCAATGTCTGCTTGCGAAGAAATTGGTGTAGAGGTTCTAACCGTATTTGCATTTAGCAGTGAAAATTGGAAACGCCCTCCGCTCGAAGTTGAAGCGCTTATGTCGCTATTCCAGTTGTATCTCAAAAATGAAGCCAAAGCGCTCAAGAAAAAAGGTGTGTGCTTGCGCGTTATTGGCAACCGCTCGCGTTTTAGTAAAGGGATTCAAAACGCCATTGCTGACGCAGAAAAATTAACTAAAGACGGCAAGATGACCTTAGTGATTGCTGCCGATTACGGTGGCCGTTGGGATATTGCAGAAGCTGCAAAAAAACTTGCGTTTGACGTTAGAGATGGTCGCATCGATGCAGAAAATATCGATGAGAATTTGTTAGACCAATACACTTCCATGGCCGATTTACCTCCGCTCGATTTATTAATTCGCACCGGCGGTGAAGTGCGCATCAGTAATTTTTTGCTGTGGCAATGTGCCTACGCCGAATTCTTTTTTAGCGACAAACTCTGGCCAGATTTTGATAGCGATGAACTCAAGCGCGCAGCCACTGCGTTCTATGAGCGTCAACGTCGTTTCGGTATGACCGGCGATCAAATCGAAGCGGGAGTGACTCATGCTTAAGCAACGTGTTATTACCGCTATTATTTTAACGGCAGTTTTTTTGGCGGCTTTGTTTGGTTTGTCGCTTACATATTTCACTTTGTTTATGGGCGCTGTGGTGTTAATTGGCGCGTGGGAATGGGCTAATTTGTCCAGCTGCGCAGCACTTTGGCTGCGCAGCCTCTACGTTATTTTTATCGCCGGCATATTAATGTTCACCTGTTGGGCAATTGGTTTTTGTACAGCGGAACAACAAGGTTTCAATCTGGCGGTTGTTAAATCTTTATTGATTGTTGCCGTTGCCTGGTGGGCGCTCGCCTTATTGTTGGTTCAAGGTTATCCCTCCAGTGCAATTTTGTGGGGACATCCCGCCTTGCGTTTATTGATGGGGGTGTTGGTGTTGGTGCCTACTTGGTTGGCCTTAGTTTATGTGCGTTTTCAACCACAAGGCGCATGGCTGGTAGTGATGATCGCTGGCATTGTAGCTGCGGCAGACACCGGCGGTTATTTCACTGGCCGCAAATTCGGCAAACGCAAATTAGCGCCTTCTGTTAGCCCCGGTAAAACCTT
Organism: Cellvibrionaceae bacterium; assembly: GCA_021151525.1. Taxonomy (GTDB): domain Bacteria; phylum Pseudomonadota; class Gammaproteobacteria; order Pseudomonadales; family Cellvibrionaceae; genus Cellvibrio. The sequence continues at coordinate 1,433 of JAGKXD010000130.1, forward strand.
GGAAGGTTTTGCGGGCGGCGTAATTTCTAATCTCGTATTGGCTGCGCTGGTGGCTTATATCAGCGGCAGTAATTTCCTGTTGTTGCTTGCAATTGTGCTGCCTACCAGTTTGTTTTCAGTATTGGGCGATTTATTAGAAAGCATGGTGAAGCGTCATGCTGGTGTGAAAGACAGCGGTGTGATTTTGCCGGGGCATGGCGGCATTCTGGATCGAGTCGATAGCATTACCGCAGCGGCTCCCGTATTCGCACTCGCGCTGCTGGCAAGCGGCTGGGTTTTGGGTCGCTAAGCATGGGCGCAGCTATTCAACAGGTTACAGTTCTCGGTGCTACTGGCTCTATTGGTGTTAGCACGCTGGATGTTCTTGCGCGTCACCCGGAACGCTATTCAGTGTTTGCCTTAACGGCTGATCGCAAATGGCAAATCCTTGCGACTCAATGCCTGCAGCACAACCCTCGTTACGCGGTGTTGAATGATGAAGTTGCAGCGCTTGCGCTCGCAGAAGAGTTGCGTCGTCAAGGCTGTAAAACGGAAGTCTTGCAGGGTGAAGATGCACTCGCGCAAGTTGCCAGCCATGTAGATACTCATGTGGTGATGGCGGCGATTGTTGGTGCTGCTGGTTTGTTGCCAACATTGGCCGCCGTTAAAGCCGGTAAAAAAGTGCTGCTCGCGAACAAAGAAGCCTTGGTGATGGCGGGTGGGTTATTTACCCGAGCTGTGGCTGAACATGGCGCAACCCTGCTTCCCATCGACAGCGAACACAATGCAATTTTTCAGTGTCTTCCCAATCACCGCGCTGATTATTTGGCGGATGGTTTGCAATCTAGCGGTGTGCGTAAAATTTTATTAACAGCCTCGGGCGGGCCTTTCCGTGCTACTCCCATCGCGGATTTAAAATCTGTAACGCCAGAGCAAGCTTGCGCCCATCCCAACTGGAGTATGGGGCAAAAAATTTCGGTGGATTCCGCCACCATGCTCAACAAAGGTTTAGAGTTAATTGAGGCTTGCTGGCTGTTCAATACCAAGCCTGAGCAAGTTCAGGTGGTGATTCATCCGCAAAGCGTGATTCATTCGATGGTGGAGTACGTGGACGGTTCGGTATTGGCGCAATTGGGCAATCCCGATATGCGCACACCCATCGCCCACGCTTTGGCGTGGCCTGAACGAATTCCATCGGGTGTTGCCAGTTTGGATATTATCGCCACGGCGCGCCTAGATTTTTCTGCCCCCGATTACGAGCGTTTCCCCTGTTTGCTTCTCGCACAACAGGCCGCCGCGCGTGCAGCGACTGCGCCCACCATTTTGAATGCGGCCAATGAAGTTGCGGTTGCCGCTTTCTTGCAACGCAAAATTCGCTTTGACCAAATTGCACTGGTCATTGCCGAAGTGCTGAATAAGCAAGATGTGATTGAACCCGATTCACTTGCACTGGTCATAGCCAGCGATCAGATGGCGCGGCAGTCAGCGCAGTCTGTGATTGCTGGGTTTTAAACTGATTTACCCGAGCCCTTTATGGATTTACTGCATTCCGTTCCGTCATTTTTAGTCGCCATTATCGTGCTCGTTAGCGTGCATGAGTTTGGGCATTTCTATGTGGCGCGATTGTGCGGTGTGCGTGTCCTACGTTTTTCGTTGGGTTTTGGCAAAGTGCTTTGGCGCAGGTTTGATAAGCACGGTACTGAGTTCTCTTTGTCGGCATTACCCCTTGGTGGTTACGTCAAAATGCTGGATGAGCGTGAAGGCGAAGTGCCTGAAGAGCTGTTGTCACAAGCCTTCAATCGCAAAACTGTATGGCAACGCATGGCAATTGTTATCGCCGGGCCTGTAGCAAATTTTATTCTGGCAATTTTGTTGTTTTGGGGGTTGTTGCTCGGCGGCGAGAATGGCTTAACGCCTGTTATTGGCGCAGTTCAAGCGAACTCCATCGCAGCCAAGGCAGGGCTTGAAGCTGGCCAAGAAATTGTTTCGGTTGATGGTGAAATAACACCTACTGAACAGGCTGTGGCGCGCCATCTAATAAGCCGTTTAGGTGAATCGGGCAAACTGCAATTTAATGTTCGCTACCCCGATTCCAACCTGACTTATGAAATTGTTGTAATTTTGGATAAGTGGATGCAAGACGCTAAAGATCCCGAGCCTTTCGCTGGTTTGGGTATAGATCTTGGCCCAGTTAAACCAATTGTGGGTGATGTCTTGCCAAATATGCCTGCAGCCAAAGCGGGGTTTAAGGCTGAAGATAAGATTATGCGGGTCAATGATCAGGCTGTTAAAGACTGGCGCGACTTCCAAAATGCAGTGCGCCCGCGCATTAATCAGCCTGTAACAGTAGAAATTGAGCGCAAATCGTCCAATGGTGCTCCAGAGCAATTAAGTTTATCGGTAACTCCGGAATCTTTTACCGAAAAGGGAGTCTCTTATGGGCGGGTAGGTATGGCGCCTAAGCCTTTGTCCGAAGAGTTCTTGCGTCATTACGATTACTCGGTCGGCGGAGCCTTGGTAGCGGGTATTAAGCGCACGTGGGATACCTCTGGATTTGTGCTTTTGTCAGTTAAAAAGCTAATCCTGGGAGAAATTTCTACAAAAAACTTGAGTGGGCCGATAAGCATTGCTAAGGTGGCCGGCTCTTCAGTGCAGATAGGTCTGAAAAGCTTTATTGGCTTTCTCGCCCTGCTCAGTGTTTTTCTAGGAGTGTTTAATCTGTTGCCTATTCCGGTTCTTGATGGTGGGCATCTGTTATATCTCTCAGTTGAGCTGATTAAAGGTAAGCCGGTATCTGAAAAGGTACAGATTCTGGCTTATCAATTCGGGCTTGTAGTCGTTATAAGCTTGAGTATGTTGGCCATGTATAACGATATTATGCGGTTGTAGCGGCTTTTTGCTGTTCGGCCTCGACGAATTCTTATTATTAGATCAGACGATATGAAGCGAGTTTCAATGCGATTTTTCTGTTGCTTAGTGGTATTGCTCACGTCTTTTGCGGTGCAAGCACAAACCCAAAATTTCCGTATTAGCGATATCCGGGTAGAGGGTTTACAGCGTGTATCGGCGGGAACTGTATTCAGTGCTTTACCGGTGCGGGTTGGCGACACTGTCAATCAAGCTGATATTCAAAATGCTACGCGCGAACTCTTTAAAGTGGGTTTCTTTGCTGATGTTGCAATTCAACGTGACGGCGAAGTTTTGGTGCTGGTGTTGAAAGAGCGTCCCGCAATTAACAAAATCGAATTGGAAGGGAACAAAGCCATCAAATCTGAAAATTTGATGGATAGCCTTAAAAAGAACAATTTATCGGAAGGTCAAATTTTCCAGCGTGCAACGCTTGAGGGAATTACTCAGGCGTTGCAACGTGAATACATTGCACAAGGCCGTTACGGCGCAACGGTCAATATTGAAATTGAAGATTTGCCACGTAACCAAGTAAAAGTAAAAGTAAAAATTAGCGAAGGTGCGGTTGCTCGCATCAAGCAAATTAATATCGTTGGCAACAAGGTTTTTAGCGATCAAGAAATTCTTGATCTGTTTGAGTTGCACACCTCAGGTATGTTTTCTTGGATTAGCGGCAACGACAAATACTCCAAGGAAAAAATGAAAGGTGATTTGGAAAAAATCGAATCCTATTACATGGATCGCGGTTACCTTTCGTTTAAAGTCGATTCATCGCAAATATCGCTGAGTCCAGATAAAGAACAAATCTTTATCACCATCAACATTACTGAAGGCGATATTTATAAAGTCAGCGGTGTTGAGTTGGCAGGTGATCCCGTTATTGACCCTAATATTTTGCGTCAATTCTTGCTGGTGAAAGAGGGCCAAATATTCTCACAAATTTTGATGACCACCTCGTCTGAATATGTAACGCAACGTTTAGGTAATGAAGGTTATACCTTTGCTAAAGTTGAAGGCATGCCAGAAAAAAATGATGCAGATAAAACCGTAAAACTGACGTTCTTTATTGAGCCTGGCAAACGCGCTTATGTGAATCGTATTAACTTCAAAGGCAACACTAAAACTATCGATGAAGTATTGCGTCGTGAAATGCGTCAAATGGAAGGTGGTTCAGCATCTACCGCACAAATTGATAACTCAAAAGTACACTTGGAGCGTTTAGGTTTCTTCAAAGAAGTTAAAGTGGATACCAAAGAGGTTCCAGGTTCGTCTGATAAGGTTGATGTGACTTACAACGTTGAAGAGCAGCCATCAGGTAGCATGAGCTTGCAAGTGGGTTATGCGCAGTATTCTGGCTTGTTGTTCCAAGCGGGTATTCAACAAAATAACTGGTTTGGTACAGGTAAACAAATTGGCTTTAATTTTAGTCATAGCCGTTATCAAACAAGTTACAGTCTGAACTATAACGATCCTTATTTTACGCCCGATGGTGTAAGCCGTGGCTTCAGTTTGTACTACACAAAAAGTGACTATGGTTCATACAATGTAACGCCTTACAGCACTAACACCTATGGCGGTAAATTAACATTCGGTTACCCGATTTCAGAAATTGAACGTATAGGGTTTGATATTGGCTTACGTAGCTTGGAAGTGACGCCAACGGGTTATTCATCACAAGAAATTCAGCGTACACCGCGCTTTGTTGACGGCACAGTTTACAACACTGATAGTTACGGGCGTTTATCTGCGCTTTCTGATAGCTATATTTCGTTCGCTGACTTCCAGTCCCTAGTGAAGAATGAAACTAATGGTTCAGATTATTTATCAGGAACTTACAAACTTAATCCTATTACCGAAGATCTATTGGGTGAGAAGGGCTTTTTGGACAAATATGGCGATACATTTAACGATGCTCAAATGAGTGTCTACTGGATGAGATCGACATTGAACCGTGGTGTACTGCCGGATCGCGGCGCACAACAACGTATTACCGCTGAAGTTACTTTGCCCGGTGGTGATCTTGAGTACTTCAAGTTGGATTACGAAGGTCAATTCTTTAAGCCTTTGACCAAGGCGTTAACCTTGCGTGTGCACGGCCGTGTTGGTTACGCAGAAACCTACGGTAAAACAGACCGCTTGCCATTCTTTGAGAACTTTTATGGTGGTGGCTTCGGTTCAGTGCGCGGCTTTGAACGTAACTCCTTGGGGCCAAGAAGTACGGTTCAGGAAACACCTTACTATACCTATGGTGCGTGGGATGATCTCAACGGAGATGGTAAGCAAGACCAAAGCGAGCTTTCCGATCCAGTATTGGTTTTGTGTCAAGACGCTACAAAATGCACCAACCCAGGTAAGTTGATTACGCAAAAGCCGTTTGAAGATTATGGCCGTACTCGTGGCGCCTTTGGTGGTAACGTGATTATGGAAGGCGGTGCTGAGATTTTATTCCCATTACCATTTATTAAAGATCAGCGCTCCGTACAATCAACACTGTTCCTCGACGCTGGTAACGTATTTGATACACATTGCGGCGTGCAACAAAGAAACTGTTATGCTGTTAGTGCAGATCAAATTAAGGCATCGGTTGGTGTTGGCTTAACTTGGATTTCCAGTTTTGGCCCAATGACTTTCAGCTTGGCTAAACCAATTAGTAAAGAAAACCCCTACGATCGTAAAGAGATTTTCCAGTTCTCTTTGGGGCAGACTTTCTAAGTAAAGATTTTCTGAAAAGTTTAAACGCTCCGAGTGCAAATTTGTGCTCGGGGCGTTCATAGTTTACTGAAAAATAATCGAAAATTTTAAATGCTGTTTATTAATGATAAGAGGAAATACTCGTGAACTTTACCAAAAAATGTGTAGCTGCAGTCGCTTTGTGCATGATGTCAGCTGTTAGTTTTGCTGAAACTAAAATTGCAGTTATCAATCCTGAAGGTGCCATTCTGTCTACCGCAGTTGCCAAGGCTCGTTTTGAAAAGTTGGAAAAAACGGCGGATTACGCAGCAACTAAAGCAAAGCTTGATGGTATATCTTCAGATTTTAAAGCTTTACAAGAATCAGCTAAAAAAGATAGCGCCACTTGGTCTGCAGATAAGAAAGAAGAAGTTGCTAAAAAGATGCAAGGCTTGCAACAAGATGCTCAATTTAATGGCAAGAAGTTACAAACATCTCGTCAGGAAGTTGCTGAAGCTATTGCTCAAGAATTAGGTCAAAAATACCAAACAGCACTTAAGCAAGTGGTTGATGCAGAAAAAATTGGTTTGTTGCTTGGCCCACAAGCTGCAATTTTTGCAACGCCTGAGTACGACATTACTGCGAAAGTGACTGACTTAATTAACAAAGCTAAGTAATTAATGTGTCTACTATTGCAACCTGCTTTACTCTAGCCGAACTGGCTCAGCGCATTGGCGCTGAGCTGGTTGGCAACCCCGAACAAAAAATTTCTGCGCTCGCCACACTTCAATCAGCAACATCGACAGACCTTAGTTTTATAGCCAACCCTGCGTACAAAAAATATCTGGCGAATACCCAAGCCGGAGCAGTTATTTGTGCTCCCGATTTAGCGGAGGCTATTGTGGGTAATAAACTCATCGTTGCTAACCCTTACCTTTGCTACGCACAACTAACGCCTTTATTTGACTCGTCCATTAGCACTGGGTCTGGCGTGCATGAGTCAGCTGTAGTCGGTAAGAATTGTGTGCTAGGTAAAGATGTTTGGATTCATGCCAATGCTGTTATTGGCAATGACGTAAGCTTGGGAGATGGTGTTGTCATAGGTCCCGGAGCCGTGGTTGGAAGCAATACCGTTATAGGCGCGCGAACCAAACTCTATGCCAATGTGACTGTTTATCACGGCATCAGCATTGGCGAAGATTGTATATTTCACAGTGGCTGCGTAGTAGGCGCGGACGGTTTTGGGTTTTCTCCTTCATCCTCGGGCTGGGTAAAAATACACCAACTCGGTGGCGTAGTTATCGGCAACAAGGTTGAGATTGGTGCGAATACGACCATTGACCGAGGTGCGCTGGATAATACTTTTATTGATGATGGTGTGATTATCGATAATTTGGTGCAAATTGGTCATAATGTGCGGCTTGGTAAAAACACCGCTATAGCAGCGCATACTGCAGTAGGTGGCAGTACAACCATTGGCGACAATTGCACGATTGCTGGAGCCGTTGCGATTGCCGGTCACGTTACTCTGGCCGACAAAGTGCATATTACCGGCATGAGTATGGTATCCGGCTCTATTAGCGAGGCGGGCTCTTATTCATCGGGTGTGCCCTTAGGGCCAACCAAAGAGTGGCGAAGAAATGCGGCGCGCTTTCGTCAGCTGGATAGCTTAGCGACACGACTGATAAAGTTGTCGCGCAACGCCCCGCAAGATGAATAAATAAAACTGAACTGCAGTGCAACTCAATTCTTGTTTGCAGGCTAACTAGATTGCAAACACAAACAGATACTTTTTGAATATACCTAGGGCCATTTCCTATGATGGATGTCAACGAAATACGTGAATATTTACCGCATCGCTACCCATTTCTATTGGTCGATAGAGTAGTGGAGTTGGTAGAAGGTGAATCCATTGTTGCCTACAAAAATATCACCGTAAACGAAGAAGTTTTTAATGGCCATTTTCCACAAAATCCGGTTTTCCCCGGAGTGATGATCATTGAAGCCATGGCGCAGGCATCAGGCATTCTTGGTTTTAAAACCATGAATAAAAAACCACAAGATGGTTCGATCTATTTGTTTGCTGGCGTAGATGACGTACGCTTCAAGCGACAAGTTATTCCTGGCGATCGCTTACAGTTAGAATCGCGTGTAATTTCTGAAAAGCGCGGCATTTGGAAGTTTGAATGCAAAGCGACAGTGGATGGCGTATTGGCAGCATCAGCAACAATTCTCTGCGCGGATCGCAAAGTTTAATTTGCTTAATAGCTTTTTTGTAGTCGATGTTTTTGATGATCGAAAACTGTAGCAATTGAAACATTACCCATCAATGAGATTTTATGTTGATTGATTCACGCGCAATAATTCATCCCAGTGCGAAACTTGCTGCTGATGTTCAAGTTGGTCCTTGGTCAATCATTGGTCCAAATGTTGAAATCGGGGAAGGTACAGTTGTTGATTCTCACGTTGTGATTAAAGGTCCAACGGTAATTGGCAAACACAATCGTATCTACCAGTTTTCATCGGTGGGCGAAGATACTCCCGATTTAAAATACAAAGGTGAACCTACGCGTTTAGTGGTGGGCGATCACAATATTATTCGTGAAGGCGTGACTATTCACCGCGGGACTATTCAAGATCGTAGTGAGACCACTATTGGTAGCCACAATTTAATTATGGCTTACGTGCATGTTGGTCACGACAGTGTTATCGGCAACCACTGCATTCTCGTTAACAATACCGCGCTTGCGGGTCACGTTTATATCGACGACTGGGCTATTCTCAGCGGCTACACGCTCGTGCATCAATTTTGCAAAATCGGCGCGCACAGTTTTACTGGTATGGGTACTGCAGTGGGTAAAGACATTCCCGCTTACGTTATGGTTACCGGCAACCCCGCAGAAGCAAAAAGTATTAATAGTGAAGGTTTGCGTCGTCGTGGTTTTAGTGCTGAAGATATAGCGACTATCACCAAAGCCTACAAACTGATTTATCGCCGCGGCCTCACCATTGATGAAGCCTTAGCTGAATTAAATGCTCTGGTGCCAGAATGCAGCGCTTTAATTCCTTTGATTGAATCGATTAAAAATTCCACGCGCGGTATTGTTAGATAAAAATTATTTTATTGATTTAAGAATAATAAAGAATAAATA
>JAGKXD010000131.1 GCA_021151525.1 Cellvibrionaceae bacterium
TGTCCGCTAAGTCCCGAGCATGGGCTTTCAGTGTGTTTTCATGAATGAGATCGTCGCCAAGGAGCAGGGCTCCCGCTTCGCCGTGTGAGATGATCTGAATTGAATCTAGGTTGCGGCGCTGCTTTAAATGGGCAGCGATTTGCGAGAGTCCATTGGTCTTGCTATCTATGAAGACAACTTCTGTACCAGCCGCAATGTTCGCGAGTAGGGTCTGGCTGTCTTCAACGCGACTATCCACAAAAACAAGCGTTTGTTTAGCATCTGCCACAGTAGTTGCGACCGCAATAGATGCTTGAGTTGCTGGCGTAGAATAGCTTTCCAGTCTTGGGCTCGCGTAGGCACATTGAATGGCCGTTGCCAGCGCCGCTCCACAAAATAGGGAGTGTCGTTCAAGCTTGGCCGCCAAGGCGCTGGGCCTTTGAGTATTAAGTCTCGCATTGATCCAAGACATAAGGTTTCCTCTCGATAATACTTTAATTAGGATTTGGCTTCGGCTGGAGCTGTAACCCGAATAACATTTGCCGCGCTGGCGGTGTCTTCGTTCCAAAAGCTCAGGCTGGAATACTGGTTAAATAAGTCGGGCGGCAATACTGTTTTGCGATTTTTAATGGCCACTTTCGGGCGCACCTTATGCAAACCTGCCAGCCCCAAGGCTTGGTCGAATTCGGGAGCATCGTATTCGATGTTGTCGAAGTCGTGGTCGAACCAAGGTTCGCCCAAAAATTCATATACCAACCGCATGACTTTTTCTGGCGTCTCTGCCAATAAATCGTACTCAACGAGCAGTAACGAACCCGCGTGCTCGCTGTAATAGGCCTCTTTAAGTGCAGCCCAAGGGAAACCAACGAGACGATTGCGCTGGGCGAGCGTTTCAACGCGGCTGTAAACCGTATTGCGCTCGGCATCATCGTTATAGAGCTTGGTATTTTCGTAAGGATTGCTGCGATAGAGCCGCTCGATACTATCCATCACCCAAGCAACGTTACGCACGCAGGCAATGACTTTGGCTTGTGGGAACATATCTATGAGCGTAGGCAGCTTGGCGCACCAGAGACGATTGGTATCAAAAATAATGTCTTTGTCAGCTTGGTCAGCGTAATAGCTATCAAACAGCCCGCGAAGAACACGCTTGCGTTGGTCTTGAGTAATGACCGGGCCAAATTCGCTGCCCGCGCTAAATTGGTTGAGCATGCTGCTCAACATACTTGCCACAGGGCTACTCATTCCCGCATGGAAGCGAGGGTTTTGACGCAGAATACCAGCGAGCAGGGTAGATCCTGAGCGAGGAAGCCCAGAAATAAAGTGAAACCGGGGAGTCATTCATTATCCTTGTTTTCAAAGAGGTTTTTGTTTGGAAATAGACGAATCAGGAAAGCCCTTAGGGGTGGCCACTTTGCGTGCCATGTATAGAACAAGCGTAGCTTTCCGCAGGGCGAATTCAAGTATTTAAGGTTATGGATAACAATTTAAATGAGCCAATCGAAGGCTTATAACTAAACGTAGAATTGATGACATTTTTCACGGGCGCTTCTGCTTGCAAACGTGCTCCGAACCGCTGGTTATGCAATCGCTAAGAGTTGATTACAAGCGTCATTAGCCTTGGTTCACCTGGGTAGCTACACTAGGCAAATTTTTCGCATTGAGAACAATATGTCTATTGAACTTTCCCCTGCGCGCGAGCGCATTATGTTATTCACGCTCATGGCTTTGCAGTTCACCATGATTGTAGATTTCATGATTATGATGCCGCTGTCATCGCAATTGATGGCTGTGTTTGATATTCAACCCGCACAATTTGGCTTGCTGGTTTCTTCCTATTCTATTGCGGCGGGTGTGTCCTCGCTCTTGGCATCCTCCTTGGGTGATCGCTTTGATCGTCGCAATGCATTATTGGCTTCTTATGTTGGATTGCTGATTGCAACTTTAGCTTGCGCTTACTCAAATACTTTTGAAATTTTATTGGCTGCGCGAATTATTGCCGGATTTTTTGGCGGTGTATTAAGTTCAATTGTGCTGGCGATAGTGGGCGATGTATTTCCTCCGCAAAAGCGCGGTAAAGCCATGGGCATTGTAATGCTCGCATTTTCGCTAGCGGCAATTGCCGGTGTGCCGTTGGGATTATTTATTGCGAACCATTTTTCTTGGCAAACTCCGTTTAGTTTTATTTCTTATGCCGGTATTTTAGTGTTAGTGGTTGCCTATAAAGTTGTGCCTAATGTGCGTGGCCATTTAGACCAACCTCAGGTCAATTTTTTTAGAAGTTATGTCGAGTTATTTCGTATTCCTAATCATTGGTGGGCGTTCGCAACCTCTTGTTTAGTGATGTTCGCAGGCTTCATGGTTATTCCCTACATTGCGCCCACTATGGTAGCGAATACCGGCATGACCGATAACGAACTTCCCTATATTTACTTGTGCGGTGGTTTAGCAACCTTGTTTACTCGTCCCGTTATTGGCCGAATGACAGATAAGCATAAACATTGGAAAGTATTGGCAGTTACAACGCTACTGAGTTTTGTACCGATTATCTTGGTCACGCAAACATTTCATGCAGCGTTTGCATGGCAATTAGTTTTCGGGACATTATTTTTTGTGTTTGTCAGTGGGCGTTTTATTCCAACATCAGCCTTAATTACGGCTTCCTGTGAATCTCGTTTTCGCGGACGCGTAATGGCGTTTAGTTCTGCGGTGCAAAATTTAGGTTCTGGCTTCGCAGCCTTAACTGCTGGATCAATTATGGTTAAAACCGCAGGCGGAGAAATTCTCCATTATGATTGGGTTGGTTACATAGCCTGTATTGTAAGTTTGGTGGCGATTTACACCGCGACTAAAGTTAAAGCCATTAGCTAGAACTCGATAGCATCTTGTGCAAAGGATTGTACAAAACTTCACATATAGATTGCGCTTTTTACGCGTTTGAGCGTGCTGACTAGTGGTAATATCTCCGTTATCGACTAGTTTTATAAGGCCGGTAATTTCGTGAGGTAAAGTAGATGCAATTCAAGAATCATTTTTGTCTTAAGGGCTTCTGCGGCCTTACACTAGTTGCAGTATTGTCAGCCTGTGGTGGTGGCGTAAAAGACTCAACGCCATCAACCAATTCGTCGGCGGCTAGCTCGGCTTTATCGAGCGGTGGCTCATCCACCTCCGCATCTTCTACTTCATCTGTATCCTCCGCCGTTCAATCGTCCAGCTCAAACAGTTCGCAAACGTCAACGTCTGCAACCTCTACTTCTTCATCAAGCACGAATGATTTATCTATCAGTACCTTGGTGAGCAAAGGTGGCGTAATCAAACCATCGGGGGGCGTAACCATTGCTCCCGGCAAGACGCAAGTATTTTCATTTGTAGCAGATACGGGCTACAAGTTAGCGTCTGTCACTGGGTGCGGCGCAGTAGTGGCGGCGGATACAATTACAACGGCTTCTATAACCAGTAGTTGCCAGTTGAGTGTTGCCTTCACAAAGTCTGGTTCGTTGGCAGATCAATTAAAATTAGTTGATACGGGGTTAATTAATTGCGTTAACAATTATGAGGATGATGCGAAGCAAGCAGTAACGGCAACATCGGTAACCACTCTGAATTGCAATAATATTTTTCAGCCCGTAAGCTCAATTGGCGATTTAATTAATTTTTCTAATCTGCAAAGTTTGTCCCTGTCGGGTAATCACTTGTCGGGTGCAGCAGATTTTTCAATATTGCCCAAACTAACTTCTTTGAATCTCAGTAAAAATTCTCTGCAATCCGTAGATGTTTCAAAAAACACAGCTTTGACAAAGCTTGATGTGAGTGAAAATTTATTAACCCAAGTTGATGTAACATTGCTAATGTCGTTGCAGGAGTTGAATCTTGCGCGCAACCAAATTGCCAGCGTGGATGTCAGTAAAAATATTTTGCTGACTAAATTAGATGTCAGTGATAACAAACTCACTCAACTCAATGTATCGGCCTTAACAAAACTGCTAGAGCTAAATACATCGCGCAATAGTCTAACGAGTTTAGATACTACGAAAAATACACTGCTTACCAACTTAAATATGGGATGGAATACTATTGTTCCAGTCAGTGTTGCGCACCTCACCGCCCTGCAATCGCTTAATCTTGCCGGTATGAAATTGGCGGATGTAGATTTAAGTAAAAATACCCAGCTGCAAGAACTGTTAATCATGGAAAACAGTTTGATTGGATTAAATATTTCCGCTCAAACTCAATTGCAGACCTTACAAGCTTATAAAAACAAATTAATAAGTTTGGACTTGTCTAAAAATACCAATTTAACCACGGTAATTTTAACGGATAATTTCTTAACAACTTTAGATTTGAGCAAGCTCACCAAACTTGAAACCTTGTGGCTCAGTTACAACAACTTATTGAGCTTAGATGTATTAGCCAATAAGAATTTACAATGGCTGTACGCGCCAGACAATAGCATGGTAAGTATTAGTGGTTTGGAGGGAATTACAGACAAGACTGCCACTATCGATGTCAGCCGTAATAAATTTAGTGATCCGATAAAAGCTTACTTGTCGAACTTGTTAAATGTGCAGGGTTACGAATCGCTATCCTTCTAAATTAAAAAGCCCCAATCTTTTGTTGAAATTGGGGCTTTTTATCACGCCAGTAATTTCTCCAGCGTTTTTTCGTAAATTCCCGTCAGCTTATTTAAATCATCTGCGCTAATACATTCATTCACTTTGTGAATGGTTGCATTGATGGGGCCGAGTTCAACAACTTGTGCACCCGTCGGTGCGATAAAGCGACCATCAGAAGTGCCGCCAGATGTTGAAAGCTCCGTATCCAAACCTGTTTCAGATTTAATTGCATCGACTACGGCATTCACTAAATCGCCACGTGGTGTGAGGAAAGGCTGGCCGCTTAAAATCCATTGCAGGTCATAATTGAGTTGGTGTTTATTTAAAATAGTTTCAGTTCGCTCACGCAAAATCTGTTCAGTCAGCTCGGTAGAGAAGCGGAAATTAAACACCACTTCTACTTCACCCGGAATGACATTGGTTGCACCTGTTCCGCCATTAATATTGGAAACTTGAAAGCTGGTGGCTGGAAAAAATTCGTTGCCGTTATCCCAATGCTCCGCTGTTAATTCTGCCAAGGCGGGGGCGAGTTTATGAATAGGGTTATCGGCAAGATGTGGATAGGCAACGTGACCTTGTACACCTTTCACTTTTAAAATTGCGCCCAATGAACCACGGCGACCATTTTTAATGACATCTCCCACAACTTTGGTGCTTGATGGCTCGCCCACAATGCACCACGCCATTTTAGTATTGCGCGCCTCCAACCATTCAACCACTTTCACGGTGCCGTTGATGGATGGGCCTTCTTCATCACTGGTAATTAAAAATGCAATACGGCCTTTGTGATTGGGGTGCTTGGCAACGAAATTTTCGCAGGCAATTACCATAGAAGCGAGGGAGCCTTTCATATCCGCAGCACCGCGACCGTGCAACATGCCGTCAATAATTTTCGGTTCAAAAGGCGGGTTATTCCAGTTGGCTTCTGGGCCTGTAGGTACAACATCGGTATGACCCGCAAAAGCAAGAATTGGCCCCTCAGTACCACGAACTGCCCAGAAATTATCAACTTCACCAAAACGTAAACGCTCTGTTTTAAAGCCAATTGCTTCCAATCGCTTAATCATCATTTCTTGGCAACCATCGTCTTCAGGCGTTACTGAGCGGCAGCGAATTAAATCTATGGCAAGTTGCAGAGTAGGGGTATTGGTCATTAGATGAGTCCAGCAGTGAATGCAAAATAAGCTGTAATTCTACAGGTTTGTCACTGCTGGCTCCAGTCGCAGGAGAGATCGTTTTTAATTAGACATCTTTTTGTATTGTGTGGGCGTTAAGCCGGTTTTCTCTTTAAATACCTTATAAAAACTGTTGCGATTATTAAAGCCAGAACGGTAGGCGATATCGGCAATGGTTAGTTCGCTCTCGTTAGCCGATAAAAAGTTAAGCGATTCTTGATAGCGAAGGTCATTTAAAAAATCGTAAAAGCTGGTGTTTTTGTGGATGTTTAATAATTCCGATAACTGATGACTGGTTACACCTAAAAGCGACGCAAGTTTAGGGAGTGAAATATCTTCTTCCAAATGGGGTTTATGATTTTTCACCAGCTCTTGTAATTGTTCGTCGAGTTGTTTTGCAGCCTCTGGGCTGAGCTCAATACTGCGTAAATGGGGTTTTACTTCGGGTTGTATTTCTTCTTGTGGTGATACTTCGTGGAAAAATACCTCAGGCTGATAAATAGAAAAAAGCGCAATAGTGTTAACAAAAATAGCCACCAAACTTGCAATGGCTGCCAGCATAGTAAACGGCGGAAGCGTGCCGAGTAACACCTGAGTAAAGACCACAAGGTCAATTGCCATAACGAGGCTTAGGCTCGCAATTAAATAGATCAGCCAATAGTAGGTTGTATTTTTAAATTGTTGGGTGATTTTTAATAAGCGCGTACGCTGAGTTTTTAATAGATAAGCTGCGTAAGCCAAGTAGCAAAATACTTGCGTAAATAGCAGGAAAATCATGATCGGTGTACTAATTATGTTTAGCCTAAGTAGGTCATGCAGAATAAAGAATACGAATGGAAAAAATTGAGTGGTGAAAATAATACGGTTTATTGGGCGCAGCAAAATATGCTGAACTATGGCAAGCATTATAGGCCCGTAACACCAGGTTAATTTTTGGCGAAGTATTTCAAGCCAATCAATAGGTTGGGTGCTTACTAGGTTTATGTAGGCGTTCAATGGTGGTGCGAGCAGTAAAATAATAAAAACTAAAATTGTGTTCTTTACCGTACGATCACCGCGTCGGCTAAGTAACAAATTCAAACAAGTCCAGCAGCCAAGGCTGAATGAAAATATAAACCAGACTTTTAAGAGTTCAATATTGGTTGGTGTCATTTTATATCTACAATCAAAAAGGGCTATTGGTCAATCAATTACCCGATGACCAATAGCAAAAAAATTATTTATTTGTTGGGAAATACATCAAATGTGCCCTGGAATAAAATCAATCCGTCGCCAAAGTTTTGAAACCATTTGCCCGATGTGGCTGTTTCAAAGGTGTATACCATTGTATAGGGAAAGGTAAAATAATCGCTTACTTGGGTTACTTCTTCTACCGCAGTATTGGCAGATATTTTGGTGTATTTGTAAGTGCCGATTGAATTAACTGTGCCGGGACCAAAGCCTTTAAATACCATGGTGCTGTCTTGTGCATAAGTTTGTAGAACCAATCCTGCGGTTGGGTAAACACCGGCGGGTAAATCAGATTTGGTTGATTTGATAATCAAAGCAACATTCGTATCTGCTTTGGCACTCGGTGCCAAATGTTGTTCTGCTGGCAGGTTTGAAACTTCTAAAGTAAAGCTTCCCGATAACTTGAGTTGCCCATTGCCAAAATCTTCTTCCCATTTACCACTGGTTGATGTTTCAAAGGTGTAGTTAATTGTAGATGCAGTGTTGTTAACCGAAAAATTCACCAATTTTTCTACCGCTGTATTGCGCCCAGTACGTTGATATTTATAAGTACCATTAAATGCCAACTGGTTGGGCGGCACAGCATCTTTCATGGTGGCAGTTCCCTGTCCAGTAAATTTGCCGTCTTTTAAATAGTGCTTTACCACAGCACCTTTATAGGGATAACCGCTTGGGAAAGTGGTAGTAACTTTTTCGATTTGAAATACCAGATCCATGCCTACCAAGCTTGCGGGTGCATCCAATCCAAGGCAGTTTTTTATATTGTCAATATCAACGCTTGCGTTAACCTGGCTGCAACCGACTATGAGCAGGCTGCCGGCCAAGAGTTTTAATTGGCGTAAAATGTTCATCGCATATTCCTTCCAAAGCTATTCAAAATATTAAAGGTTTGTGCCGAAAAAAACGGCAGGTGAATTTTTGAATAACTGGGAGAGGAATCCGTGTATTCCCATCCAAAATGACAAAATGAATCCTAAGTGTTGCAGGAAAACAAAGAGTAAGAATTTGGTAAGCGGATCAAAAAAGTATTACCAAGGGCTCGCCATCAATAATGCATCACCAAAAAATGATCGCCAATAAAAAAGGGGCTGAAACATCAGCCCCTTTTGAGTAAGTTATTGCTGTTGATTACTCGCCAGCCAAGCCCACATAAACTTCATGCACGTCATCATCGTCATCAATTGCAGCTAAAAATGCTTCAACTTCATCCAATGCTTCGCCCGACAAGCTCACGGGGTTTTTCGGGCGATAACCAATTTTGGCTGATTCAACAGTGAAGCCTTGTGCGGGCAGCGCTTTTTGTACCAAGTCCAAATCAGTCATGTCGGTGATAAATAAGGTGGTGCCTTCGTCATCGGTTTCGAAATCTTGCGCACCTGCTTCAATGGCGGCCATTTCTGGGTCGGCATCTTTAGTTGCTGGTGTAGCTTCAATCATGCCTACGTGTTCAAAATCCCACGACACTGAGCCAGATGCACCCAATTGGCCTTTGCGGAATAAGCCGCGAATATTGGAGATGGTGCGGTTTACGTTATCTGTTAAGCACTCAACAATCACGGGAACTTGGTGTGGAGCAAAACCTTCGTAAACTACTTTTTCGTAGCTGATACCACCATCTAATTGGCCAGAACCTTTTTTGATGGCGCGCTCTAATGTCTCACGCGTCATAGAGGCTTTTTTCGCTGCGTGAATCGCTAAGCGCAAACGCGGGTTCATATCCGGGTCTGCGCCGTTGCGGGCAGCAATCATGATTTCTTTGGTGAGTTTGGTAAATAACTTGCCTTTTGCACTGGCGGCGGCTTCGCGGCCTTTTGCTTTCCATTGAGCGCCCATAATTTTTATCTCGCTTAAATGTTTAAAATTGCTGCGGGCGATGTTGCCCGCGTTTAAAAATTAATTCTTATGCAGCGCAGTATTTAATTGCAGTGCACTTTTGTTGGTAACTACTTCTACGCGACCGGTGATTGAGTTGCGACGGAACACCAAGTCAGACACATTGGCCAATTCGCGCGCTTTCACGGTTTTCACTTCTGCGCCAGTGTCATCCAGCATTACCACTTTAGTTCCAGCGGTAATATATAACCCAGATTCAATTTTGCAGCGATCGCCCAACGGAATACCTGTACCGGCGTTGGCGCCAATCAAAGACTCTTTGCCGATAGAGATGACTATATTACCACCGCCAGACAGGGTTCCCATAGTCGAGCTGCCACCACCCAAGTCAGAGCCTGCACCTACGAATACGCCCGCAGAAATACGGCCTTCAATCATGGCGGGGCCTTCGGTGCCTGCATTAAAGTTCACAAAACCTTCGTGCATGATGGTGGTGCCTTCGCCCAAATAGGCACCCAAACGCACGCGCGCGGTGTGAGCAACACGTACACCCTTAGGCACAACGTAGTTGGTCATTTTAGGGAATTTATCTACGCAGGAGACTTCCAGCTCTTCGCCATCCAAACGCGCTTGCAGTTGTGCCGCAGGCAATTCGTTTACATCAATTGCACCCTTGTTGGTCCATGCCACATTTGGTAATACGCCGAAAATACCGGCGAGCACAGTGTTATGTGGCTTAACCAAACGATGTGAAAGCAAATGTAATTTCAAATAGCCTTCGGGCACAGATGCTGGATTGGTGTCGGTTGCGATTAAAGTAGCAACCAAAGGACGTTTGCTATTGATCAATTTTTTCGCGAGAGCGGCTTGCTCGACATCAACAGCTTCCAATACTTGAGCGATTTCACCAGCTTGAGCATTGGTGATTGCGATTGCTTGGTTGCCTTCGCTATAACCTACTGTTTTTGCGATAGCACTTGCAACCGCTGCCGATGGATTTAATACGGGCGCGGCGTAAAAAACTTCCAGCCATTCACCTTTTGAGTTTTGTGTGCCTACACCGAGGCCGAGTGCGTATAGAGTTGTCATGGTTTTTCCTAGTAGTAACTAATTAAAAGTTTGTCTGGGAGTCGTCATCCTCGCGCAAGCGGGGATCCAGCTCTTGATTTTAAAAACAGTCTTTAATCTCAGAGAAATTTAAAGGCCGGATCCCTGCTTGCGCGAGGATGACGACTCCCTTAT
>JAGKXD010000132.1 GCA_021151525.1 Cellvibrionaceae bacterium
TTTTATTGGTTTAAGCGGGCGCAGCAAATGTGCGCCCGTTTTTTAGCTGGAAATATTACCGGAATGTAGGCCGCATTCCTTTTTTGTTGCTTCTTCCCACCACCATCTGCCTTCGCGTTCGTGCTGGTTCGGTCCAACAGTGCGAGTACAAGGTTCGCAACCAATAGAGACGTAACCTTTTTCGTGCAATTCGTTGTATGGAATTTCACACATGCGAATATAGGCCCAAACTTCCTGAGAACTCCAATTGGCAAGTGGGTTAAATTTTGTCAGTGTGCTATTAGGGCGAGCAAACAACTTATCATCCTGAATAACAGGAATGTCAGCACGTGTAGGGCTTTGGTCTTTGCGTTGGCCGGTTATCCACGCATCAACAGTCGCCAATTTCTTACGCAATGGTTGGGTTTTGCGAATGCCGCAGCATTCATGATGGCCGTCTTCGTAAAAACTAAACAGGCCTTTCTCGCCGGTAAATTTCCGCAATTCTTCACCATCAGGCGACATGGTTTCTATTTTTATGCCATAGTGTTTACGAACTTTCTCCAAATAGCGATAGGTTTCTGGGTGAAGCCTGCCAGTATCCAAACAAAATACTTGAATGTCGGGGCGATAATTACGCGCCATTTCGATTAGCACTACGTCTTCCGCACCGCTAAATGAAATAGCGATATTTTCAAATTGGGAGAGAGCGTATTTGATAATTTTTTGCGGTGATTCGTGCTGTAATTTTTGCTCGATATCAACAAGCGAAATTAGTGAGTCATTCATAAGAGCGATTCTGTTGGTAGAAACGGAGGGAGCCAAGAATAGCAGAGCTACACTAAAAACTCTTGGGGCTTGGCGGATAAATTATTCTAAATTTTTGACTAAATGTAGTGCAAATATCTGAATAATGAGGGAATAACAATTTGTCGTTATTCGTCATCTTTGCTATATTACCCCACGATTTTAATAGGTATGTTGCTTTTAGGTTGTTTTTTATACCGATTGCACATTTTGTTTTCTCTTCTCGTCATTAGGGTGATTCGATTGCCATTATCCCCGGAAAACAGCACTGAATTTTGGTCAATTGCAGCCTACATTGGCGGCATTGGTTTTCTCCTTTTTGTAATGCTTTTTATCCCCCAGTGGCTTGGTGGCAAGGCTTGGGGTAGGGCAAAAAACGATCCGTTCGAGTCTGGTGTTGTTTCTCAAGGCAGCGCACGCCTGCGACTCTCAGCCAAATTTTATTTGGTTGCTATGCTCTTCGTTATCTTCGACGTTGAAGCTCTTTATCTATATGCTTGGTCTGTATCTGTTCGCGAAAGCGGCTGGTTGGGCTTTGCTGAAGCCGTTTTGTTTATCGCTATCCTGTTGGCCGGTTTGGTCTATCTAGTTCGTATTGGTGGTTTGGATTGGGCTCCAGCTCAGCGCCATCGTCGCGCAGAACTTGCGCGCGAACGCCTTGCCGATAAATCGTCAGCAGAATAATTGAGGTTTTGTGAATGAAGTACACGCTTACTCGCGCTAATCCAGAAGGTGCACAGGGCGCTTACCCTATGCACACGCAACAAACTGTTGCTGACCCAATGGAAGATGAAGTTCATAAAAGTGTGTTCATGGGGCGCCTTGAAGACATGATTCATGGCGTTGTTAACTGGGGGCGCTCAAACTCTTTGTGGCCATACAACTTCGGTTTGTCATGCTGCTATGTAGAGATGGCGACTGCGTTTACCTCTCCACACGACCTCGCGCGTTTTGGTGCAGAAGTAATTCGTGCATCGCCACGTCAAGCTGACCTGATGGTGGTTGCAGGAACTTGTTTTATTAAGATGGCGCCAGTTGTTCAGCGTCTCTATGAGCAAATGCTCGAACCCAAATGGGTTATCTCCATGGGTGCCTGTGCGAACTCAGGTGGTATGTACGATATTTATTCGGTTGTACAGGGTGTTGATAAGTTCCTTCCTGTCGATGTGTATATTCCTGGTTGCCCTCCACGTCCAGAAGCTTTCTTGCAAGCGTTGACCTTGCTGCAGCAATCTATTGGCGAGGAACGTCGCCCGTTGTCATGGACTGTAGGTGAGCAGGGCGTGTATCGCGCCGATTTGCAGCCTGAGCGTGACCGTAAACAGCCTGAGCGTATTGCCGCTGTTAACTTGCGTTCACCTGATGAAGTTTAATTTTAAAAATTAGCCTAAGCGACCGTAAATAATGACCGAAAACGTCACCATAAGCCCAGTGTTGGGCGCTGAACACGAAGTTGTGCGCGAGCTGCATGAGCAGTTTGGTGCTGAAGGTTTCGTGTTTCAGACCACTCTCGATAAAGTCCCTACGCTTTGGGTGCCACGCGACAAGTTAATCGATGTGTTAACTTTCTTGCGCAAAGTGCCGCGTCCTTTCGTAATGCTTTATGACTTGTCCGCTACCGACGAACGCTTGCGCCAAAACCGTTTGGGTATGCCGGTTGAAGACTTCACGGTTTTCTATCACTTGGTATCGATTGATCGCAACAGCGATGTACGTATCAAAGTAGCTTTGAAACTCGACGATTTGAAACTCCCAACAGCGACCGGTATTTGGCCAAACGCCAACTGGTATGAGCGCGAAGCCTGGGATTTGTTCGGCGTTGTGTTTGAAGGTCACCCGCATTTGTCGCGCATTTTGCTACCCCCAAAATGGGAAGGTCATCCGCTACGCAAAGATTATCCAGCCCGTGCCACCGAGTTTGATCCCTTTAAACTTGATGCAGCTAAGCAGGATTTAGAGCAAGAAGCTTTGCTGTTTAACCCTGAAGAATGGGGTATGAAACGTAGCAACAAAGACAACACCGAAGACTTCATGTTTTTGAACCTCGGCCCCAACCACCCATCAGCGCACGGTGCTTTCCGTATTGTGTTGCAATTGGATGGTGAAGAAATTCTCGATTGCGTACCCGACATCGGCTATCACCACCGCGGCGCGGAGAAAATGGCTGAACGTCAATCTTGGCACTCATTTATTCCTTACACCGACCGTATTGATTACCTCGGTGGTGTAATGAACAACTTGCCTTATGTTCTTGCCGTAGAAAAACTGGCGGGAATTGAAGTGCCGGATCGTGTTAAAACTATCCGCGTAATGTTGGCTGAATTCTTCCGTATTACTTCGCATTTGCTTTATCTCGGCACTTACATTCAGGACGTGGGCGGTATGTCGCCAGTGTTCTTTATGTTCACTGACCGTATGAAAGCTTACGATGTAATTGAAGCTATCACCGGCTTCCGTATGCATCCAGCCTGGTATCGTATTGGCGGTGTTGCCCACGATCTGCCAAAAGGTTGGGATCGTTTGGTACGTGAATTCGTTGAGTGGTTGCCAGCACGTCTAAAAGAATACGAAAAAGCTGCACTGCAAAACTCTATTTTGGTTGCGCGTTCGGTTGATGTTGCCCAGTACAATAAAGATGAAGCTCTTGCTTGGGGTGTCACTGGCCCAGGCTTGCGTGCGACAGGTGTGGACTTCGACTTGCGTAAAGCGCGTCCATACTCTGGCTACGAGAATTTCGAATTTGATGTTCCGGTTGGTCAGCATGGAGATGCTTACGAGCGCGCAGTTTTACGTTTGGAAGAGATGCATCAGTCAGTTCGCATCATCAAGCAATGCTTAGAAAACATGCCAGCAGGTCCGTACAAAGCTGACCATCCGCTGACTTGTCCGCCACCGAAAGAACGCACCTTGCAAGACATCGAAACCCTGATTACCCACTTCCTGTCGGTTTCATGGGGTCCGATCATGCCAGCGGGCGAAAGCTGTCAGATGATTGAAGCCACCAAAGGCATCAATAGCTATTATCTGACCTCCGATGCTAGCACCATGAGTTACCGTACGCGTATACGTACACCGAGCTTTGCGCACTTGCAGCAAATTCCATCTGTGATCAACGGTTCTATGATCCCTGATCTTATCGCCTACCTAGGCTCAATTGACTTTGTGATGGCCGATGTTGACCGCTAATACTACCCAGACAATTGCCAGCGATCGCGTTGGCGACTTTGAGTTCAGCGCTTTCGAGCGTGAACAAATTGAACACGCGATTCATCATTATGCAGAACCTCGCGCTGCGATAATTGATGCATTGAAAATCGTGCAAAGCCAGCGTCGCTGGGTGCCGGATGGTGCCGTTTACGCCATCGCCGACATGCTCGGTGTGGGTGCGGGCGATGTTGAAGGTGTTGCGACTTTCTACAACCGTATTTATCGCCAGCCAGTTGGCCGTCATGTAATTGCAGTGTGCGATAGCATTGGTTGCTTCTTGATGGGCTTTGACCAGCTTTATGGTTCAATCCAGCAAAAGCTCGGCATCAAACCAGGCCAAACTACAGCGGATGATCGCTTTACCTTGTTGCCAATTGTTTGCCTTGGTGCATGCGATAAAGCGCCGGTGCTGATGGTTAACGATGCAACCCATTTCAATGTGACCCCAGAAAACATTGACTCAGTATTGGAGCAATATAAATGACCTCCAATATTAACGTCGGCCTAACTAACGTTGGCCCAGAAACACATCCATTGACTTGGCGTTACACCAAAGCCGGTAAGTCAGTATTGTCCATCGAAGATTACGAGGCACTCGAAGGTTATTCGGCTTTGAAGAAAGCGATTGCCATGCAGCCGACAGACGTTCAGGCAGAAGTTAAAGCCTCAAACCTGCGCGGCCGTGGCGGTGCAGGTTTCCCGACTGGCGTTAAGTGGTCACTGATCCCAATGGGTCCAGACGCCGGTCAGAAATACCTCGTTTGTAATGCGGACGAGATGGAGCCGGGTACTTTCAAAGACCGCTTCCTGATGGAAGAGCTCCCGCATCAATTAGTTGAAGCCATGATTACTGCGGCTTATGCGATTGGTGCGAGCAAAGGTTATATCTTTCTGCGTGGCGAATATGTTGTTGCAGGTGAGCGTTTAAATGAAGCTATCCAGCAAGCAACCAAAGCAGGCTATATCGGCGAAAACATTTTAGGTTCAGGCTTCAACTTTGAACTTCACGTTCACTTGGGTGCTGGTCGTTATATCTGCGGTGAAGAAACGGCATTGATTAACTGTTTGGAAGGCCGCCGCGCCAACCCACGTACCAAGCCACCATTCCCGCAACAAGCGGGCGCGTGGGGCAAGCCAACCATCGTAAACAATGTAGAAACCTTGATGAACATCCCCGCGATTTTGTTGCGCGGTGCGGATTGGTTCAAAGGTTTGTCGCAAGGCAAAAGTCCGGATGCTGGTACCAAAATGTACGGTATTTCCGGTCGCGCCAAAATCACTGGTCTTTGGGAGTTGCCGATTGGTACTACCGGTCGCGAATTGCTCTATACCCACGGCGGCGGTATGGCCGATGGTTATGAGTTGAGCTGCTGGTTACCGGGCGGTGCATCTACCGACTTCCTGATGCCAGAACACCTCGATTTGGCGATGGACTACGACACCATCATGAAAGCTGGCAGCCGTATGGGTACCGCTTTGATCATGGTGGTCGATGATAAACAAAACATAATTTCAGCAGTGCGCAACCTAGAACAGTTTTTTGCGCGTGAATCTTGTGGCTGGTGTACACCTTGCCGCGACGGCTTGCCTTGGACTGTGAAGATTTTGCAATCCATTGAAGCGGGTGAAGGGCAGGAGGGTGATATTGCGACCCTGCAACAACTAACTCGTTTCCTCGGCCCGGGCAAAACGTTCTGTGCCCACGCCCCGGGAGCTATGGAGCCACTGCAAAGCGCGTTGAAATTTTTCCCTGCAGAATTTGCAAAAGGGATTAAAGCTTAATAATTCCAAAGCTTTAACGTGCAGTTTTTCACGAGGTGATTTATCGATCACCTTAAACTTTAAATCCGTTAACTCTCGTCAACTTTGGTGAGTCACTTTAACGGTAACGACCTTAAAGAAAGGTAAGACGCAGAATGGCGACCATTCACGTAGACGGTAAACAGTACGACGTTAACGGCTCAGATAACTTGCTCGAAGCATGTTTGAGTCTTGGCCTCGATATCCCTTATTTTTGTTGGCATCCAGCTTTAGGTTCCGTTGGCGCTTGTCGTCAATGTGCTGTTAAGCAATTCAACGACGAGAATGACACCCGCGGTCGTTTGGTGATGTCGTGCATGACGCCCGCCAACGATAAAACTTACATCGCAATCAAAGACGAAGAAGCAAAATCCTTCCGCAAAAGCGTGGTTGAGTGGTTGATGACAAACCATCCGCATGACTGCCCGGTATGTGCTGAAGGTGGTCACTGCCACTTGCAAGATATGACCGTAATGACTGGGCACAACACCCGTCGTTACCGTTTCTCCAAACGCACTCACGTTAATCAAGACCTCGGCCCGTTCGTTAACCACGAAATGAACCGTTGTATTGCATGTTATCGCTGTGTTCGTTATTACGATGATTACGCAGGTGGTAAAGATTTCGGCGTTTACGGCGCGCACGACAACGTATATTTCGGTCGCCCTGAAAGTGGTGATTTGGAAAGCGAATTCTCGGGCAACTTAACGGAAGTTTGTCCAACAGGTGTATTCACCGATAAGACTCACGCGGATCACTACACACGTAAATGGGATATGCAATTTGCACCGAGTATTTGCCAAAGTTGTGCGGTAGGCTGCAATACCAGCCCAGGTGAACGCTACGGTGAAATTCGTCGTATCGAAAACCGTTTTAACGGCTCAGTAAACCAATATTTCCTCTGCGACCGTGGTCGTTTTGGTTACGGTTATGTAAACCGTGAAGATCGTCCAACCAAGCCGCGTTTGAATACAAGTTCAGAAGCTTTCACCATTGATTCTGCGTTGGATAAAGCTGCTGAATTGCTGCGTGGTAAGCGTGTAGTTGGTATTGGTTCTCCACGTGCATCGCTCGAAACCAACTTTGCCTTGGCAGATTTAGTAGGCAGCGGAAAATTCTCTTACGGTGTTGCGGCAGAAGAACAAGCGCTAAATGCCTTGGTTCACAAAGTATTGAAAGAAGGTAATGTTACTACTCCAAATTTGCGTGATATCGAAAAGGCAGATGCTGTTTTAATTTTGGGTGAAGACATTACTCAAACTGCTGCACGTGTTGCTTTGGCTGTACGTCAATCTGCAAAAACACTTGCGTTGAAATTAGCGGCGGCGAAAAAAGTTCCAGAATGGAACGCAGCGCCAATTAAAAACATCGCCCAATCTGAAAAAAGCCCTGTTTATATCGCAAGCGTAAATGCAACACGTTTAGATGATATAGCTGCGACAAAAACTCGCGCTTCAGTTGCTGATATTGCCCGCTTAGGTTTTGCGGTCGCACACATTATTGATTCATCGTCGCCTGCAGTAACTGGTTTGTCCGATGAACAAAATGCACAAGCACAAACTATTGCTGCTGGTTTGTTAGCTGCAGATAAACCACTTGTAATTTCTGGTGTTGGTTTGAAATCCGAAGCAGTCATTCAAGCTGCTGCAAACATCGCTTACGCGCTGAAAATGCGCGAAAAAGATGTTGGAATTTCTCTCACCTTGCTCGAGGCTAACAGTCTTGGTACTGCTTTGTTAAACACTCAAGGCGGCGAATCTGTTGAGGCAATTTTAACAGCTGTTCGCGATGGCCAAGCTGATGCATTGGTTGTGGTTGAAAACGATTTGTATCAACGTGCTCCCGCAGAGTTAGTTGATGCTGCATTGAAAGCAGCGAAAGCAGTTATAGTTCTCGATCATCAAGCAACTGCAACTGTACAGAAAGCGACTTTGGTATTGCCAGCGTCAAGTTTTGCAGAAGGCGATGGTACTTTGGTAAATATGGAAGGCCGTGCACAACGCTTCTTCCAAGTGTTCGATGCGTCTTACTACAAGCCAGAGCAATTAATTCGCGAAGGTTGGCGTTGGTTGCACGCAATCAAATCAACCTTGGATAACAAGCCAGTTGATTGGACTGTGTTGGACGATGTCACTGCAAATTTGGCAAGTTCAAATGCAACTTTGTCTGCAATCGTACAAGCAGCACCTGACTCAAGCCTACGCATTCACGGCTCAAGAATTGCGCGTGAACCGCGCCGTTATTCTGGCCGTACAGCAATGCGTGCAAATCAAAGCGTACACGAAATTCGCCAACCGCAAGATCAAGACACTGCTATGTCTTTCTCGATGGAAGGTGTATCTGGTCCGGCTAACAACTCGCAATTAATTCCATTTGCTTGGGCCCCGGGTTGGAACTCACCTCAAGCCTGGAACAAATTCCAAGACGAAGTGGGCGGTAGTTTGCGCGCGGGTGATCCCGGTGTTCGTTTAATTGAAGCTGCTGCTTCAGCAGAATACTTCACCGCCGTTCCAAATGTTATTTCTGGTTTGCAATCTGCACCGCTGTATCACTTGTTCGGCAGCGATGAAATGTCATCGCGCTCGGAAGTTTTTGCAACTCGCACAGCAAAACCTTATGTCGCAGTGTCAACAATTGATGCTCAACATTTGGGATTGGTTGATGGCCAAAATGCAGAAGTGATTGTAGGTGGCGAAGTTTTTGTTGCCCCCGTTAAAGTATCTGCAGAATTAGCTAATGGTGTTGTGGGTGTCCCAGTTCTAGCAGGGATTCCTAAAGTTGCCTCTGGTACAGCTGTTAGCTTGAAGGGGAGCGTGTAATGGATATTTTCACTCCTGAAATTCTAGCGATTATTTGGTCGGTGGTTAAATCACTTATCGTACTGTTCGGTGTTGTTGTCTGCGCGGCGTTCCTCAGCTTTGTCGAGCGCCGTTTGCTGGCACTTTGGCAAGATCGTTACGGTCCGAACCGTGCTGGTCCATTCGGTTTGCTGCAATTGCCAGCCGATATGATCAAGATGTTTTTCAAAGAAGACTGGACTCCGCCATTCGTTGATAAGTTGACCTTCTGGCTGGCTCCCGCAATTGCCATGAGCGGTTTGTTATTGTCATTTGCAATTGTTCCAATCATTCCAGGTTGGGTTGCGGCGGATTTGGATATCGGCCTTCTGTTCTTCTTCGCCATGGCCGGTTTGGCTGTGTACGCTGTAATGTTTGGTGGTTGGTCATCCAACAACAAATATGCCTTGCTCGGTGGTGTGCGCGCCACAGCGCAAACAGTCAGTTATGAAGTGTTTATGGGTTTATCCTTGATGGGTGTTGTGGCTATCACTGGCTCATTCAACATGACTGAAATCGTAAACGCTCAGAAAGGTTGCTGGTTTGTGTTCCCACAAATTCTTGGCTTCTTGACCTTTTCTGTTGCTGGTATTGCAGTTACTCACCGTTCACCTTTCGATGCGCCTGAAGCAGAGCAAGATCTGGCTGCGGGTTATCACACTGAATACTCCGGTTTGAAGTGGGGTATGTTCTTCGTGGGTGAATATATCGGTGTCGTTCTGGTTTCTTCTTTGATCACCGTGTTGTTCTTCGGCGGCTGGTTGCCTCCATTTGGTTTCCTGAGTTTTATCCCGCCATTCTTTTGGTTTGCGATAAAGACTGCATTTTTTATCATGATGTTCATCTTGGTTCGTGCTGCTTTGCCGCGTCCACGTTATGACCAGATCATGGATTTCGGTTGGCGTGTTTGCTTGCCAATCACTCTTGTTAACCTGATAGTGACTGCTGCGGTGGTGCTTTTGCTAGAGCCGTCAGCGGTTTAAGGTTGAGATACAAAAATGATTAAATTTTTACTTAAACTTCTAAAAGGTACGTACACACAATTCCGCAGTTTGTGGATGGTGTTTACCCATGCATGGCGCAAGCGAGATACCATCCAGTATCCCGAGCAAATGCCTTATGTCCCACCTCGTTACCGTGGCCGTATTATTTTAACGCGCGACCCAGATGGTGAAGAGCGTTGCGTAGCTTGTAACCTCTGTGCGGTTGCTTGTCCTGTGGGTTGTATTTCTTTGCAAAAAGCAGAGCGTGAAGATGGTCGTTGGTTTCCGGAATTTTTCCGTATCAATTTTTCACGTTGTATTTTTTGCGGTATGTGTGAAGAGGCTTGCCCAACAACGGCAATTCAATTGACACCTGATTTCGAAATGGCGGAATTCAAACGTCAAAATCTCGTGTACGAGAAAGAGCATTTGTTGATTTCTGGCCCAGGAA
>JAGKXD010000133.1 GCA_021151525.1 Cellvibrionaceae bacterium
GGTGTAGAGAATTTCTTGCAAACTATCGAGCATAATAATTATCCAAGAATTTCTTCTTCATCCTGATCGGCAATTTCGTCTGCCAAGTTGGAATGATGATGTTTGCCAGAAATAATTAATCCATCTTTCAAAATAATCTGCCGCTGGGTTTGATCGGCGATATCCTGTTCGTGGGTCACTATCACTATGGTGTTACCCAGGGCGTGAACCTCTTTCATCAGCGCCATCACTTCTTGCGTAGTCTGACTGTCCAGTGCACCGGTAGGTTCGTCAGCGAGAATCACTTTGGGTTTGGTAACCAGTGCACGGGCGATGGCGACGCGTTGTTTTTGTCCGCCCGACATTTCATTAGGCATGTGTCTGGCGCGATGCGAAAGCCCCACCATTTCCAGATATTGGTCTGCGCGATAGTTACGCTCTTTACGACTCACGCCCTGGTAATACAACGGCAAAGCCACATTTTCGGTAGCGTTTTTAAACGGCAGTAAATTGAACGATTGAAAAACAAAGCCGAGCAATTCGTTGCGCATTTTCGCGGCGGTTTTTTCTTTGAGATTTTTTACCTCGCGCCCGGCGAGAAAATAATCACCTTTATCGTGGGTATCCAGAATGCCGAGAATATTCAGCAGGGTCGATTTACCCGAACCCGATGACCCCATGATCGATACCAGTTCGCCTTCGCGAATGTGCAGGTCAATGCCTTTAAGCACATGCAGCGGTTGTTCACCTGAGTGATAGTACTTGTGGATGTTATGTAATTTGATCATGGTGGCTTCCTGTTATCTATTGCGCTAATGAGCCTGCAACGGTGGCTCCCTAGCTTAGAGGCTTTTGCACAAATGTCTGGCCTTTTTACCGTCGCTTAACACAATCATGACAAGTGTCAGCGTCCGCTAGCCGGTGCATTTTGCTCCTGTTACTTCTTTGGATGTGTATCCGATTGTTTTGGATTCACTTTCGCTAAAATTTTTTCCGTACCCTCTGAATAACGCTATTCGTACGGCTATTCATCTTGAAGGGCGGTAATAGGGTTGACCGCAGCCGCCTTCATCGCCGGCAGAAGCGCGGCGAGCACACCGGTGATGACCAATACACTCAGCGCCATAAATGCAATGTTGATATCGATATAAGGTGATGCAAATAAACCATCCCCCTGCCCGAGCTTCACCAGTAATGCGCGAATGCCTTCCAACAACAATGCGCCCGCCACCAAGCCGGCATAACCGGCGATTACAGTAATCACTAATGACTCGTGAATAATCATCAAACTGATATTCGTAGGCGTGGCACCCATGGCCTTGCGCACACCGATTTCACGCGTGCGTTCTTTTACGACCACCAACATAATATTGCCCACACCAATTACGCCAGCGATGATGGTGCCAATCGCCACCATCCAACTAAAGCCCAAAATACCCGTTACCAGATCGCGATTCTGCTGGTAGTTTTGCTCCATATTAAAACCGCCGATTACACCGCTATCATCGGGGTGAATTTTTTTGCGCTCGTACAATAATTTTTTGACGTCGCGCTCAAGGTCATAGGGGTTTACCCCTGGCTTGGGCGAAAAAATAATTATTTGGTACGCATCCATTTGATTGAATGCCTGACGCAGGGTTTCATTGGGAATGTAAATACGCGCGTTATTTTGTTCGGCGTCACTACCCGGTTCTACCGAGCGGGAAATACCCACGATTTTGAATTTCACTCCGCGAATATCAATGGATTTGCCGATAGGATTTTCGCCGTTTTTAAACAGCACTTCTTTTACGCGTGTACCTATCACGGCGACTTTACGTTTTTCTTTTTCATCGAGTGAATTGACGTAGCGGCCTTCTATCAGTTTGATAAATTCAAACGGCGCCCACCCCTGATGCGTTCCTCGTACAGTAAACGAGCCACTCTCCTTGCCATACACTACGTAAGAGGCCGCGCCCCAATTACCGAGATTATTTTTTCCATCCACGGTTTGAATACCGGGAATGGATTGGCGAATTGCCTCTACATCTTCAGGCGTAAATTTTATCGCGCGGCCCTTGCCCAATCCCTGGTATTCCAACTGTGTGGTATTGGATGGCCAAAAAATCACAATACTTTTTGCATCACCAAAAATACCTTCGATGCGGGTACCAAAGCCTGTGCCAAAACCCAGCAACAACACCAGCATAAAAATGCCCCAGAAAACGCCGAAAGCGGTTAAGCCGGTGCGCAATTTTTGCCGACGCAAACTGGTAAGGATTTCTTGCCACTTATCCAACTCAAACATAAGCCCTTCCTTATTCCGCTTTCATGGCTTCAATCGGCGTGATGCGCGCCGCGCGCAACGCCGGCATTAATCCAGCAACGACGCCTGCTGTAATCAACAGCAAAAGTGCGCTGATGGCAATACCTATATCAATTTCCGGCTGGCGAAAAAACGGCAAATCAATGTTCAAATGGATGAGCAATGCCGAAACCGCTTCCAAAATTCCCACCCCCAGAACCAGCCCGCTATAACCGGCAATACTGGTAACCAATACCGATTCAAATAACAGACTGCCAACAATCGATGATGGATTCGCACCCAAGGCTTTACGAATTCCAATTTCGCGCGTGCGCTCTTTTACCGTGATAATCATGATATTGCTCACGCCTACAATTCCCGCGAGCAAAGTGCCAATACCCACCAACCAAATAAACATATTCAAACCGGAAAACATGGCATTCAGTTCGGCAGCATCGCGCGCTTTGTTGGCCACGGAAATCGCGCGCACATCCTCTGGCGCAATTTTGTGGCGCTGCTTCAATAGCGCGAGGATTTCTTCTTCCAGTTTTATTCCGTCATAACCTGGTTTAGGGCGCACGGTAATCAAGTCCACTCGCTGGCCGCCACCAAAAGCTTTTTTAAATGCAGTAACTGGCAAATAGACGCGCTCAGACATACGACCCTGATTACCCTTATCAAAAAATAATCCAATCACTTTGAACGAAATGCCATTGATTTGAATTTCTTTGCCCATCGCCTCGGCGTGCGTGGTAAACAATCGCTCGCTCACGCGCGTCCCTATCACCACTACTTTGCGATTGTCATCCTGATCGAGCAGGTTCAGTCGTCGGCCATCATCAAAGCGCACTTTTTCTTTGATATTGAAATACTGGTCGGCCACACCCAGCACGCCGAAGCTACCGGACTTGAGACCATAGGTAATAGACACATCGGAATTGATAAAGGAACCGAGTGGATTTTCACTGGAGAGGAAACGCACCCCGGAAATTTGCTGGCGCACGGCGGCCATGTCAGCTTCGGTTAATTCGATTTGACGGCCGACCGGCAAGCCCATGTAGGGCACAGACGTAGTGCTGGGAAAAATCCAGATGGAGTCAGCAACGTCGTTGCTCCAGCCATCGGCAAACGCTTTTTCCATCCCGCGCCCGGCACCGAGCAACAGGATCAGCATCAATATCCCCCAAAAGACGCCAAAGGCGGTAAGCCCTGTGCGCAGCTTGTTCTGGCGCAGGGTAAAAAGGATTTCTTGCAAACTATCCATGGTGATTTCCCAATCGATTCTGGCAATAACACGGGAATTTGTGAGATTTGACGCACCCGCAATCCTGTTGGATTCACTTCCTGCAACTTTTTTTACCATCAGCCGTGTTTCATGGCTAACCCAGCAGCCAGTTGCAAACAGCTGCTATCTGATAGGCAAATTAACACAGAGTTCCACGCCAAAGGTAATTGGATTGCATTTTCCTACACTAGTAATTAATAGCAAAAAGCCCCGGCAGTAGCTGCCGGGGCTAAACAGCCCGCCAACACTAATCACTGCCGACCGGCCATGGGCGAAAACAACACCTTCCCAAGTTGGGGGGATGGGCGGGAATTTGTTGTCTTCAATGGATTAGATGGTAAATGCAGGATGTCAGATTCATGCAATAGATAATTTTCAAGGTAACTATTTTACGGCGTGACATTTGACACTTTTTTCAAAAAGTGGCCTCCTGTTAAAATAAGATTGCTATTTTTATATTAAAAGTTGTCGGACATTCAAACCTTATAAAACATAACTGGGTATCATAACGACTAAAGCTGTTTTAAATAACCCTGAATCCCGAGCTATTCGGAAATACTAATGGATAGGATGGAAATAATGATTTCACGTGTAGGATTTTTCTTATTGGGCCTTTTGTGCCTTCCAACAGCCGCATCAGCAGCAATTGTTAATATCGAATACACCGCCCACATCTACAACACAACTGGCGACGGCCTAGGCTATAAAAATGGTGATTCGATTACTGGTTCTTATGTAATTGATACATCAAAAGCCGAGGGTAAAAATGTAGATACACCCACTGAAGTTTGGTACTACGGCTCGGTTGACTCTGGTTTACTGCAGAGCAACTTTGCCGCACCAGATCTTTCTGGCTACGTTGACTATGTCAGGGTTTACGAGAGTTTCGCCGGAAAAAACGATCAACTCCTTTTAGATAAAGTATTAAAGGCCTATGGATTCACCATAGAAAGCCTTGGTGTCAGTTTTGAATTCAATGGACTGGATTGGATTTCTGATCTTACCTTGAACAATATCAATCTGGTTTCTAATGAGGGTGGCTTGTCTACCGGCGGCTTTTCCCGGTGGGATTTGACAAATTGGACCATAACTGACTCCGCAGGTTTTCAGTTTGATTCCATTACTATCACGTCTCTTCCAGCTTCAGTTCCCGAACCTGCACCACTCGTTCTGTTATCAATTGTGTTAGCAGGTCTGGTCGTTCGTCGTCGTTTTATTTAAAAACATTTTCGATAAAAAAAGCGCAGCCGGTTTTCGCCGGCGGCGCTTTTTTATTTTCTCTCATCGGCTTTTAAATAACCGGAAAGCTATCCTGTTCACCCTTTTCGTTGGTGAAATAACCGTTGAAATAGCGCCAGGCATATTCGCTTTTGGCGAGGATGGTTTGTTGCTTGCCATCGGTTACGAGGTAATTGGATTCTGGTGCATGGAATATGACTTTAATTGCTTCGCCGGTTTCCAAAGACCAATAACGAACAGTGCCATCGTTTGAGGATGAGACTAGATAGCGACCATCGGCACTGAGAGTACAACCCGTTGTGCGGCCACTGTGACCAATAAATTCCCGCATGCACTTGCCCGTATTCAGATCCCACTGCCGTATATGGTGATCGTATGAGCTCGATACGAGGTAGCGTCCATCAGCACTTACCGCACAACTTGTCACTCTGTTTTTGTGTCCAATAAACTCGTAAATATGGTCATCTTTGTTCAAGTCCCATTGTTGTAAAACTCCATAACTTGATCCTGTTATCAAATAGCAACCATCAGAGCTAAATGTACAACACCTTATTACGTTCCCGCGCCCATAAAAACGACGCACTTCATTACCACTTTCGATATCCCACAATATAACGTTGGCTGCGTCAGAGATGGATACTGCGTAGCGACCATCTGGGCTTAATGCACAATTCACTATTGCCCCATCATCGCGCCAGTAAAATTTTCTTAAAAATTTTCCACTTGCCACATCCCAGAGAAGCAAGCTTCCGCACATTGATCCTGAAACAAGATAACGACCATCGTCACTTAACGCACAGCTCATCAACATGTTTTGAGGCCCAACAAATTCGTTGACACACTCACCTGTATCTATTTCCCATTGTCGCAAGCTTTTATCGTACGAGCTTGATATAAGGTAGCGACCATCCTTACTAAATATACAACTCGTTATTCTTGCTGTGTGACCAATAAACTGACGAATCAAACCCCCGGTGCCCATATCCCAAAGCATGATTTTATTATCGGTTGAACTAATTGTGACGATATTACTTCCGTCAGAGTTTATTGCACAGATCGGCCATACGGAATTATTTTCCCAATTAAATTCTCGTATACATTCTCCCGAAGACATGTCCCATCGACGCAGATTTAAGGTTTGCAGGCCTTTGCTACTAATCTCCCCAGACACCAAAAAGCTTCCATCTTTGCTTAAAGCTAAGCCTCTTATAACACCAGTATGCCCCAAAAATTCCCTTACGCATTCTCCCGTTTTGATATCCCATTTTCGTAAACTACCATCTTCTGAACCAGATACCATGAAATGCCCATCAGCACTAAAAG
Source organism: Cellvibrionaceae bacterium (assembly GCA_021151525.1). GTDB lineage: Bacteria > Pseudomonadota > Gammaproteobacteria > Pseudomonadales > Cellvibrionaceae > Cellvibrio. Next base: position 6,111 of record JAGKXD010000133.1, read on the forward strand.
CGCACGTACTTACACTATTCTCGTAACCAATCAATTCTCTCTCGCATTCTCCCGTTGCCAGATTCCAAAGTCTTACGGATTTATCCTCCGATCTCGATAATAATTTGAGTCCATCCAAACTTAATGAACAACTGGATACTAATCCTTGGTGCCCTCTATATTCAAAAACACATTTTCCTGTGGCCAAATCCCATTTTCGCAATGTTCTATCGCTAGAACCAGAAACAAGAAATAAACCGTCTTGACTAAAACTACAACAGTTCACCCAACTATGATGCCCAACCAACTCGAACGCCTTACGTCCACTAGCTAAATCCCACAAAGCTATTGCATATTCTGTAGAGTTTGTAGCGAGACAGTCGCCATTTGCATTTAATGCCAAACTTCTCACAGTTGTTCCTTCCGGCAAATCAAGCTCTAGCTTTAGTAAGCATTTGCCAGTAGCCATGTCCCACTTTCGAATAATATTGTCTGATGACACTGATACTAAATAGTGATCATTCTGGCTTAGCGCAAGAAAATTTACAGAAGCTTGATGCTCGATGAATTCGAATACACATTCTCCTGTCACAATGTCATATTGCCGTAATTCGTGAGTTGTTAAAGCGAGTATCAAATATCTTCCATCGTTGGTCGCCGTAAAAGTTGTTATCTTTCCGAATAACCCAGCGGTTGAATATCGTGTGTGCAAATCTGCGGTGTGCGGTTTATCAATTAAACATTCCTGATTGTTCAATAATTCCTCAGGATAACTTTTACAAAGCATAAATCGACTACGAGTTATTTTGCTATTTTTAAATTTTGCACCGGACAGTGAGCAGCGAAAGAAACGTGTAGCTGTCATAACCACTTGTGTCCATTGCGTATGATTTAGTTGACATTGGTCAAACTCGGCGTTGTCCAGAATCGCTGCACTAAAATTCGCACCGTCTGAATTCACAAAGCTGAATTTTGCCCGGCGTAAATTAGCGCCGGAAAAATTCGCGCCTTCCAGTGAGACAGGCTTGTTTGCACTCGCCTTAATAACTAGCTCCGTCAAATCAGCGCCCGTAAGTTGTATGCCACTTAATACCGGCAGCGAAAAACCTAACTCATAGGCTACCAACCCATAATGGAGCAAATTTTCTGAAGTGCCTTGTCGGTAGATTTTTCGCCATTCGCTTAATTTAGATAAGCGTGGTTTATTTTCCGATTCTGCCAAGAGTTGGGCGAGGAATACCAAGGTCTCACGACTAGGTTTAGCGATTGCCCATGCTTCGGGTTTGTTGTCGCTAATCGCCTGCAATAAGTAGTTAGCCAAAAAATATTCTTGTAGTGAGGTATGTGAAAAACGAAAGCGGCTGCCCTGTTCATCATCTTCACGGCATAAAAAAGTGGCCGTGCGTAAGTCTTCTTCCAATAGCTCAGGCTCTACCGTTTTATAGCGAAACGCAATGGTTGGGTTATCCATTAACCAACCCATAAACCAGTCTTCAATTTCTTTGGCGGGTAATGCCGATTGTTTTTGCTTCCACAATAAGGCCGCTAAATGTGAGGCTAATTGCAATTTGTGGTCACTTTTAATTTGGTGTTTGCCATCATCCCGATCAAGCCAGCGATCCACTACGCGGCGATACAAGCTTACTCCACTAATGGACTTACCCGTTTTGCGGTCTTCTTCAAGCGCAGAGAAAAACTCACTAACTAATTTCAGGGTAAACGGGCGCTTGGTTAAATCGTGCAGATCATGCACAGATTTCACCATCTCAATAATGGTGGCTGGGTCTATACCCGGTAACGCATGGCGAAGGTAGTTGGTAATTTGCTCCTCGGTTAAGGGCAGCATTACCATGGTTTCTATATCATCCGCACTAACACCGCCGCGTTCTTGCCCGGTGAAGTGATCTTTTTGGCGATCCAGGGTTTTGAAATATTGGCTTCGGCATCTAAGCAACATTTTTACCGGTTGTTTGCTGTTAGCTTTTAGTTCCGTTTGGAATTTATAGAGTTGATCGGTAAAGATGCGACCATCAGATTCGGATAGTTTTACCAGTACTTCATCCAATCCATCAAATATCAACACCACACCCGACAGGTTTGCCCAGCGTTCAATATCGCTGGTGGTGAACTCCTCGCTGGAATCACTTTTTAGCCAACCAAAGCGAATACAATCGTTAATAATATCTGGAAAATGAAACCCGTCTGCCAGTGTTTTGCTGGTTACATGGCGCAAATCAAAGTAGAGAGGAACGGGTAATAGCCTATTTTGCGTTAGCAGTGACCGCAGCTGTTTATCAAACAATTGGCAACTGATGGTTTTACCCATGCCATATTCACCCAGTATTGCAAACACTGATTTCGACTGGGGTTCTTGTGCCCAATCCAATAACCTGGCCACCACTGGAATACCATTGGTGTGCTCTTGCTCCAGCAATCCTAATTGTTCTTTTTTTAAGGTTGTGGGTAGCGCACGCGCATCTTTTACTAGAGCGCGTTCATCTACTTCATGTAAGTTTGTGTAATTGGCGGTGTAATCATGGAAATTTTTTAACGAATGTTTGGTGCGTAGCGTTTCTGATGAAGAGACTTTTTTAGTTGGATAGAGATTGCCGAATTCCAAAGCGGCTTTTACTAGGCGAGCGGCATTCTCTGCGGCAATTTTTTGATTCGTATCTTTATTGTTGCCTGTGTTGCCATCGGCAAAATCACAAATGCCTTTGACCACAATCCAATCCGTTTTGGATGCTTCACAGGCATGGAAAATTCCTGAACCTTCCATTTCACCACCAATAGCTTCAGGATTAATCTTTAATAGTTGGTCGCGGTAATTTTCGTTATCAATCAGTTTATCGCCACTAAACATACTGCCAAGATGGCGTTTTGCGTATTCAGCACTGTTGTTTGCATTCAGGTAAGTATTTAACTGGTGAAACCAATCGCGTAAGTATTTTGAGGCAGGCGGGCGAGGCCCGCGTGGAGTAATACTGCCATCTTTATTTATTCGCGCCAGCTCATAGGTGGTGATGGATTCCGAAATGAGCACTTCGCCAATCTGTTGCTTTTCACTGTTGATGCCAAACGCAATACCCAGAGCAATAACCGCGTTGGGATGAAAAACTTCAATCGCTATCTCTGCCGATTTCTTTGCCTCTATGGTGGCTTGGCGAGAATGGATTAGCACCAAATTCTGCCCACCGTGTTTGCCCAGTTGGTAATAAACACGGTTGTGCCCCTCCATTCGTACCGCAGGGGGATTGGGGCAAAAACACCTTAAGGTTTGCGCCAGTTCATGCTCGTTAAACGTAATCAGCACTATGTCCACATCCAGCATCGGCAGGTCCAGCGTCGACCGGGCCAGCTGGCGTTGCTCCAGCTGATCCTCGGGAATTGCATCCAATTGAGGGGTATGGGGAATAGGGGGCTGTACGGGTTCTGCCTCAAACCAGCAGTCACGCTTATCGCCAGCTTTCTTGTCTGCCGTTATGGCGAGGCGCGCCCTGCTGCCCTGCGCCCCCAATTCATCGTTGATTTGTTTGATAAACCGGTTGAAGGATGCGTTAGCACTACCTTTTTCACTTTGTGGATAGAGTTCGTCGCGAATCTGCCCCAGGTTTACCAGGCCATCCTCTGACATCAGCTCAAAAAACGTCTCCATTTGGCGAATGACCCCTGTTTTCAGTGAGTTACGAATCTTGCCAAATGCAGTAAGCGCCAGATTTTTGTTCAACCGCTGCATAACTCTTCCCTCAACCCTAGCCATAGTGACCAAAATATAATCTGCCCTTATAGTTTGGTCAGCCCAATATTGTTTGATATGTTTGAATTGTGTTTGATAAAAGATATGGAGTTGATAGATGTGGCTTTACGCCTCAAATACAAAGAAAAATGCATTTTGTATACATATGTCTATTCACATGTATAGATTTTCCATTTTTCTATACACATAAAAGTAATGTGT
>JAGKXD010000042.1 GCA_021151525.1 Cellvibrionaceae bacterium
CCCTTGCCATTGCGCACCATACCGGGCGGAATAATTACGCGATCATGAAATCGTTTTACGCTTACCCCTTGCGCACGTAAAGTTTCGGAAACTTGTTTATCGCGCTGAAATTCATCAATGGGATACTCAGCATTTAAAAATAATTCCTGCACCTGATGCTGCTCAATAAGTGTTTGTAAGTGAGGAATAATTTCTGATGTTTTATCAAGCAGAAAAACCTTAAGAGGAATATTTAACGCTGCCAATTCAGCAGAGAGCAATTGTAAGTGACGACGAATGAAATCAACTCGAGCGGGAGCAACCACATGGTTTTTTAGCATGTCACGGCAAATAAAATAAACACCTATCACGCCTTGCTGATCTTCGGCTGCACGAAATAAGGCTGGATTATCATAAATGCGCAAGTCATTTCTAAACCAAACGATTCTTTGAAACTGATCAATTTTCATAATTCACCTTCAGCATTAACAACGGTAGTCTCAATGAGCGACATTAATGCTTGCTGACCATGAGCGCCTACAATCGATATGCCCGCTGGAAAATCGCCACTCAAAATACTTGCAAGGCGCCCACCCACAATAATTGGAACAGCGATTTTTTGCGCTAACTGAAATAACTCTTTTTGAAAATCACCCAAACTTGAACAGGAATCGTTATAAACAACTACGGCATCCAGAGACAATTGCTCAGTTGCAAATACCATTTCTTCTGCACTAACAACGCCTAATATTTCAGACTTAACTTGATTAAGCGTTAGACCATAATGCAAAAGTACATTAAGCAAAGAGTTTGTAGCCACACCTAGCTGGATAATTGCCACACGCTTCCCGCTTGCCTGCAAGCGTTGCCGCTGAGTTAGCATGAGCAAATATTCCGACAGGCGATTATTTAAGATCGCATATTTAATCTGATTACCAAATACATCCTGAACCAAATGATTTAGTGCGGGCACAATTAGTTGATCTGCCACTAGGGCAGCGGGATAGACCGAAAATATTCTATTAAAAAAGGCATCAAATTTTCCGAGACTCACATCCGCCAAAATACTTAGCAGCTCGTTTAGTTGATCTTGCCAAATATTTTCAATGTTTATTTCATTAATCGTTTGGTCTGATTCCAAAAGCTCACTGACTTTCCCAATCGCCAATCCGCGTGTTAACCAAGCTTGAATTTTCTTTACGAGTTCAACATCTTCAGCACGGTATAATCTGTGCCCCTTATTTGTTCGGAGTGGCTTTATTAAACCATAACGCCTTTCCCACGCGCGCAAAGTGACACTATTGACGCCGGTGAGTCGCGATATTTCACGAATAGGTATTGTTGCTTCCATTTATAACGACACTCTAAAATTCAAGAACTATATTGCGCAAACCCAATTCTTCAGGATGCGGAGACCAAAAAGTTTGATTTTTTAAATAGGGATTATCCAAAGTCATCAAATGATGCTTAAGCAATGTGAGCGGTACAATTAATGGGACCATTCCTTTTGAATAAGACTCAATTAAATTACCCAACTCTGCCTTTTCCAAACTGGTAATGTGCGCCTTCAAATAACCACGCAAATGCATCAAGGCATTAGTATTTCCTTTACGCGATGCAGGACGACTCAACGCTGCCATCAATAGTCGAATAAATTCTTGATTAATGTCCTCAATAGGTTTAGCCGTTAAATTTGCTAAAAATTTTCCAATTGAAAAATAACTGGGGACGTGATGCGCCATCACCTGATATTTGTAGCGCGAGTAGAATTCTATTAGCTTTTTGGGGGTAGGATTTTGCTCCAGATTTTTTCGCCAATCGTGAAGTGTGAATACGCGAGTGATAAAATTTTCACGCAACCCAGCATCAGTTAAACGCCCCGCTTCTTCAAGTGGAACCAAGGGCATCAACTCAGAAAAACGTTTTGCGTAAGCCCCTTGCCCCCGTGAATCAATACTGTTTCCGGCCGCAGTGTATCGTTTCAATCCAAAAACCCCGCAACTCGGAGAGTTCTGCATAAATACATAGCCACAAATGTCAGGCATTCGTTTCGCAGCGGCCTCTGCTTCCAACGCGAGTGCTTCAGTCACATCCAAGTCTGGATTTTCTATACCGCGGATTCGGTCTTGGCCATCCGTCACGATGAGCCGTATGGGCTTACGAGGGACGCCTAGACCAATCGCCATTTCAGGGCAAACAGGGAGAAATTCAACGTATCGCCCCAGAACATCAGTCAGGTAACGGTTTCGTTTATGGCCACCGTCATAACGCACAGGATCACCCAATAAACACTGACTTACGCCCAAAGGAATCTTATCCATATGCCACCCAAGCCTATACAAAAAATCGTCGATGTATAATTTTATACACCCATTAGTTGTACATAGCAAATTATATGTATAAGTATTTTTCCATGGCTGATAAAATTGGATTAGGAGATCTAACCTAACTTATTGATCTGAATGGGGAATAAAAAAGCCGACTTTCGTCGGCTTTGGGAGGATTTTATAGCGTAGGGATTTTGATATCTTCAAAAAGCTCGTCCAACTCAGCACGCGAATGCCGGTTAAACGCCTCGTTAACAATATCTTTCGTCAGATGCGGAGCAAATTTCTCTATAAAATCGTACATAAAGCCGCGTAAGAAAGTACCGCGACGGAAACCAATCTTGGTGACGCTAGCTTCGAACAAATGGCTTGCATCAAGCGATACGAGATCTGTATCTACCGCAGGATCATAAGCCATATGAGCAATAATCCCGATCCCTAACCCTAAACGTACGTAAGTTTTAATGACGTCCGCATCAGCTGCAGTGAAGACCACACGTGGAGCCAAACCACGGTTGATAAACGCTTCGTCCAACTTGGAGCGGCCAGTGAAACCAAACACGTAAGTCACAATCGGGAACTTAGCTACATCTTCAAGTGTAAGCCGAGAAACTTGTGCCAAAGGGTGATTTTTCGGAACCACGATACAACGATTCCAACGGTAACAAGGCATCATGATCAGATCGCTGAACAACTCCATAGCCTCAGTTGCGATTGCAAAATCCACAGTACCATCAGCCGCCATTTCAGATATCTGCATGGGAGTGCCTTGATGCATATGCAAGGCTACTTCCGGGTATTGCTTAATAAATTGACCAATGACTGGTGGTAGCGCATAGCGCGCTTGTGTATGAGTAGTCGCGATGGTTAGCGTACCTTTGCGCTCATTACTAAACTCTTGCGCAACCTGCTTGATACTTTCCACTTTGCGTAAAATTTCGCCGGCTTTTTTAAGAATAGCTTCACCAGCAGGAGTAATGCGGGTTAAATGCTTGCCGCTACGCGAGAAAATTTCAACACCCAGTTCATCTTCCAGCAAGCGAATTTGCTTACTAATGCCAGGTTGGGAGGTATAGAGACTCTGCGCAGTCGCCGACACGTTCAAGTCGTGATGCGCAACTTCCCAGATATATCGTAATTGTTGCAGCTTCATAAGCCCTCCAAATGGCTCATTGGACTGGAGGATTTTCGTTAACCGCAGGAAGCGATTAACAGTTATAAAAACTCTTCAGCTTTATGCTTTTCAAGAATAGACAGCTATTTCACTAATTTCCAATTTATTTGCATATATCGCAAAAAGCCGGTTTCTTACAACTTTAGACCATATCTGAGATTTTTATAGTTTTTACTATGTTTTTTTTATTCCAACTTAGTCGGACGTTCTAAGAGCTGGTTTGCTATGCCATGAGGAACATGCCCTGTAGCCACATGTTCGCTCGCAGAATCGCAGTGAACTCGTTGGTCATCGAAAAAAACATCGGCGCCATACGCCTTTAAGAAGGTTCCTTTCGCTAAGCCGCCTAAGAATAACGACTCATCGATACGAACATTCCAAGCTCGCAAGGTGCGAATTACTCGCTCATGAGCCGGTGCGGAGCGCGCAGTCACCAACGCCGTGCGAATTGGACAATCGTACTCACCAAACTCACGCTGTAAGCCTTGCAGCGCAGCCAAAAACTCTTTGAAAGGCCCTCCGGATAAGGGTTCCTTAGCGGAGGCCTTTTCATTTTCAGTGAAAGCACTTAAGCCTTCTAACTTGTAAATTCGCTCAGCCTCATCGGAAAACAGTACCGCATCGCCATCGAATGCGAAGCGAATTTGATCTTCATGCTCAGCCTTATTTTTAGAGGTCAACAAGGTTGCCGCCGCGATACCGTGATCAAGCGCATGCTTCACATCTTCAGCATTTGTCGAGAGAAAGAGATGGCAACCAAATGCGGTGGCATATGCGTAAGGAGATGTACCTCCACTAAAGGCTGCCCGAGTAATACTCAACCCATAGTGCTCAATTGAGTTGAAAACTCGCAAGCCCGTATCTGCACTGTTGCGTGATAACAAGATAACTTCCACGCGCGGTTCACCGCCCAAACGCTTATTGAGCGATAAGAGTTTTTGCACCAGAGGAAAAGCATCTCCAGGCTCTAATATCTCGTCCTCATGTTCAATTTGGTAGCGCGCATAGGCATCCAGCCCCTCGCTTTCGTAAATCTTATGACTGTCATCGAGGTTAAATAAGGCGCGCGAAGATATGGCAATAACAAGCTTGGTTCCAAAACCGCTAGGCATAACATAATCCTAAATAAAGTAGCTAACGATCCTAAACTACCACCAAACCTAGCCCGAAGGGAATAATTTCAACCATCCGTAGGGGCCACCCACTCAATCTGATATGGCTTTTAAATCGCTCTCTGAATCTGTTTTGCGAACAGATGAAAAAACATAATTGCTGTGTGTATCCAGCTGAGCAATAAACGAATGAGCGAATCTATTCCTACCTACAAGATCCCCACCCATGAGCCTTCACACACTAAATACAGCTCACACAAACCTACACCCGCCCAACGCGGCGGCACTATTTACGTCCGAAACTTTGTTGGGCGCTTTCAAAACCTGCGCATCAGTATTGCCGGTACTTTAAGCCTGCTATTTTTTGCAACCGCTTGGATAAATTGGAATGGTCATCAAGCAGTACTGTGGGATTTGAGTGAACGAAAGTTTTATGTGTTTGGCGCGACCTTTTGGCCACAAGATTTTGCATTACTTGCATTCGCCATGATCATAGGTGCATTTTTATTGCTAACGGTAACCGTAATTGCTGGGCGAGTATGGTGCGGTTACGCTTGTCCGCAAAGTATATGGTCTTGGGCCTTTATATGGATGGAAAAAATTACCGAAGGTGATAGCTATCAACGCATAAAATTGGATGCAGCGCCTTGGTCGCTTAATAAATTAACTCGAAAAGTTTCAAAGCATACACTTTGGAGTTTAGTTTCAATCTTCACAGGAATTACTTTTATGGGTTATTTCATCCCCATAAGACAATTACTGCCTGATTTTTTCAAAGCGACACTAGACTTGGATTATCTTTTTTGGATACTTTTTATTGCTACATGTACTTACCTAAACGCGGGATGGTTGCGTGAAAAAATATGTACGCACATGTGCCCTTATGCGCGTTTTCAGAGCGTTGTATTTGATAAGGATACGCTGATAGTCGCCTATGATAAGGAACGCGGCAACGATCGCGGCCCGCGAAAAAAAGACGAAGACTACAAAGCACTTGGGTTAGGAGATTGTGTTGATTGTTACATGTGCGTACAAGTCTGCCCAACTGGTATAGATATTCGTGAAGGCTTACAAATGGATTGCATTAGCTGTGCAGCCTGTGTTGATGCCTGTGATACGGTGATGGACAAAATGGGTTACGCGCGCGGTCTTGTTGGCTATACATCTGAACACAAATTGACAGGGCAACACACAAAAATGTGGCGGCTCAGCTTACTTTCATATATTGCCGCTACATTCGTTATTATCGCAGCCCTCGCCTATAGTTTACATGACCGGACACAAGTGGGCCTGAGCGTATACAGAGACAGAAATCCCTTTCATGCGAATGCTACCGGAGAAATTGTGAATGTGTATCGATTAAAGTTAACCAATAAAACCCAAACCAGTCATCACTATAAAATCAGTTTAGATAACACTGAAAAATTATACTTATCGAAAGCTTATGAAATCGAATTAGCACCTGGCGAGCGCTTTGATTTACCGGTATCAATTGCACTTAAACACGCTGAAAAAAACGTCACCCGTGGTTTTATTAACTTCAATTTTATTGTGAAAGATTTGGAAACCCCCGATAGCTATGCTTTACAAGCTGCAACCTTTATTCATCCGGCAGTTAATACAAAACCTGTAGAAACGAATCTATGAAGCTCTACGAACAATTCGCCGAACAAATAAGCACACTTATTCGCACAGGTGCACTGCAGCCGGGTGAAAAAATTCCGTCTGTGCGTTCAGCAAGCCGCACTTATGAAATCAGTGCAGCAACTGTTTTTCAAGCTTACTATTTACTTGAACGTCGCGGCCTAATCGAAGCTCGCGCCCGCTCTGGATATGTTGTTCGCTCACATGTAAACGGGATACTTGCAGAGCCAGAATTTTCTGATGCGCATCACTCAAAACTAAAAATATCGGCAACTGACGTAGATGTAAGTGAATTAGTTTTTTCTGTTTTAAATTCCATTAAAGACCCAACAACCATTCCGTTGGGCTCTGCATTTCCGAGCCCGGCGTTATTCCCCTTGCAGCGACTATCGCGCTCCATGACCAAGAGCTTGCGTGAAATGCCAACTCATGCTGTCGTGGCAGATATGACATCCGGCAACGCCAATTTGCGGCGTCAAATCATGTTGCGCGCTGTAGCCAGCGGCAATAAATATACTGCCGACGAGCTAATCATCACCAATGGCGCATTAGAAGCCTTGAATTTGTGTTTACAAACCGTCACCAATCCCGGCGATATGGTTGCTATAGAATCTCCAGCCTTTTACGCTAGCTTACAAGTTTTGGAACGACTCAAATTAAAAGCCGTAGAAATTCCTGTTCACCCTCGTGATGGAATTGATCTGGACATTCTCGCCGAAAGTTTAACGCGCCTACCGATTAAAGCCTGTTGGGTTATGAGTAACTTTCATAATCCGCTGGGTGCAAGCATGAGCGATGATAAGAAACAAAAGTTATGTGAGCTAATTGCACAATATCAATTACCGACTATTGAAGATGATGTTTACGCAGAACTCTACTTTGGTTTACATCAACCAAAACCCTTAAAGAGTTTTGATCAACAAAATCTGGTGATGTATTGCAGCTCATTTTCCAAGAGCCTTGCACCGGGCTATCGCGTAGGCTGGGTTGCCGGTGGAAAGTTTTCAGACAAAATTCATCGTTTGCAACTCATGACAACAATTTCATCATCAGTACCAGCACAAGCTGCTATAGCTGATTACTTACAACACGGGAGTTTCGATCGACACCTACGAAAACTACGTGAAACACTGGAAAACCAACAACACAAAATGCTGCAAGCGATTGAGCGATATTTCCCGCAAAGCATTCGCGTAACCCAACCCAAAGGCGGTTATTTTTTATGGATTGAATTACCGCCAGAAGTAGATTCTTTGCAACTATTTAAACTCGCACTCACACAGGGAATAAGCATCGCGCCTGGCCCCATTTTCTCCGCAAGCCAAAATTTCCGTCACTGCATACGCCTAAACTACGGCAACTTGTGGGATACAAAAATCGAAAATTCAATCAAGGTACTTGGAAAACTTATAAACTCGTTCCAACACTCTTGATAGCTCACCCTCACGGAACCAACTTAAACAACAATTTAATTTGACTGTTTATAAGCTCGTTTGTAATTTTACGAATCAAATTTGAAATGACATTTTATATATACGAGATCGGCCAGTGTAATATATGATCAACAATAAAACTTGTGTAAGACGATTTACTTAATGACTTCTATATAGTCATCGTTTACAACTTTCGTATATGGCAGTCAATTTATGATTAAGACAGAAGTTTACAGAAACATTCGCTCATCTATTTGCATGCTTATTACTACATCAAATCGTTATTGGAATCTTCAAAGTGACGAAACAGACGTTCAAATAACTGAAACTCTTTGGCAAGTGGTAGGAACCGGATTTTTAATTGCTGAAGATGTGTTACTTACAAACCGCCACGTACTCGATAAACTTGATCAAGTAGGACATGATTTTTCTGCAATCGCTTTTTTTGTATTAGATGAGGTTGGAGACGTCTGCATGGCGACATTTGAAATTGTAGCGTCGCAAACAATCAGCCACAAACCAAACTCAACGCCAGAGGATGGTTATTTAGCCAATCACGATATAGCTATATTATCGTTTGATAGAAAGCCTGGGATGATTGATGCAAACCCACTAGCGAAATTCAGCGATAGAAATGATATTCAAATTGGTAACGACATAGCAATTTGCGGCTATATTCACGGCACTGTGCCGCTCGGAAAATTAAATGATAGAACAACATTGAGAAGCGAACCGCTTCTATTACAAGGACACATAGCCGGATTATCTCCTTATGATAACGATGGACGACTTCCGCTCAATTTAATCATAACTGATATTACCAATGGAGGAGGACTTAGCGGATCCCCAATCTTTTTACCAGATGGGACAGTAATCGGAGTACACTGTGCCGGATTAGAAAGTAGCGCAGATTCTAGGGTAAATATTTCAGGAATTGGTAGAGGAATACCTCTCACATCCGAAATAGTTTCAACCTTTTTGAGAATTAATGAACTCGGTATGCAACAACGCGATAAAGGTATTTTTGGATTTTCAGATAAAACTACGATGACCAAACCTTAGCTTAGATAGCACAGCGTAAGCAATAGAACTCAATTGGTGTAGCAATGCTACACACAAAAGTTACTGAGAATAGAGCATACATTGCAAAGGCCGGAAAATTTTGTCTGGAACAAAATTTGGCAGCGAAGCTGGCCCGAAGGGCTGAGCGCACAGATGTACGAACCACCAGAACCGGGTACCGGTTCAAGTCACGCGAAAAATTTTCTTACAGAGGGAAAAATAAATCGTAAAAAATACTATGGTGCCCGAGGCCGGACTTGAACCGGCACGCCCCAAAGAGCGACAGATTTTAAATCTGTTGTGTCTACCGATTTCACCACTCGGGCAGAGTGCTTTTACTTCGGTCAGTAAAAGAAAGTGGAGGCGCGATCCGGAGTCGAACCGGACTAGCTGGATTTGCAATCCAGAGCATAACCGCTTTGCTATCGCGCCCTTTCGAGAGGGCGCAATTTTAGCGGAGTCGTTTTCAAAATCCTAGTATTTTCTGATAGTTATCAGCATTTTTTTGAATTCGCGGCCAATAACGTGGCGAAAATCAGCAATACGCTTATTTTTTAGTCGCACCGATTGAAAAGAAGGGAGATGCAGCGCGCAGGTATATCACCATCGACCAAAGCGTCAATGCTGCAGCACCCGCCAAAGCCACATAACCAATCTCCATGAGGTACCACTCCTGACGATCCATGAGTAAAAACAGTATGGCGATCATTTGCAAGGTTGTTTTAATTTTGCCGATGAAGGACACAGCAACGCTGGCTCTTTGCCCTAATTCAGCCATCCATTCACGCAGTGCAGAAATAATAATTTCACGCCCCACAATAACCGCAGCAGCCGCTACAAACCACGCTGAATCATGATGAATAGACACCAGCAGAAGCAACGAAATAGCCACCATCAACTTGTCGGCAACAGGATCGAGAAAGGCACCAAAAGCCGTACTCTGATTGTATTTGCGAGCTACATAGCCATCTAGCCAATCGGTTACCGCCGCTACCGCAAAAATAATGGCGCAGGTAACATGAGCCCAAGATACGGGCAAATAAAAAATCACCACAAACAAAGGAATCAAAACAATTCGCAGAAGTGTTAGCTGATTAGCAAAAGTCATAACCAGTATTTCTCGCAAGAGCGTAATCAAAAGCAAGCAATAGCATAAGGCCGAGCGTGCAACTTAGGTGGATCATACACTATCAACTATTCATTATGGAAAAATGCGTAAATTTCTTCTGCTAGGTGCTGATTAATTCCATTGACTCTCAGGAGATCATTCAAGCTAGCCTTTTTAATCTCCTGAATCCCCCCGAAATGACGCAGGAGTTCACGTCGTCTTACCGCACCTACCCCTGGAATATCTTCCAAGGTTGAGGTCTTACGTTTTTTATCGCGACGCTGCTTATGGCCAGTAATTGCGAACCGGTGCGCCTCGTCGCGAATATGCTGAATCAAATGCAACGCGGGTGAATCGTTATTGAGCACAATCTCAGCCTCAGTTTGCGCATTATAAAGCGTTTCAAAGCCCGCTTTACGTGTTGAGCCTTTCGCTACGCCAATCATTAAAACATCATCTATACCAAGCTCTTCAAGCACCGCCTTGGCGATTGACAACTGCCCTTTGCCCCCATCTATAAGCAAGATATCCGGCAATTTCCCCTCGCCTTTTTTCAAGCGAGTGTAACGGCGCTCAAGCGCCTGTTGCATAGCTGCATAGTCATCGCCGGGCGTAATACCCTCAATATTAAAGCGACGATAGTCAGACTTGAGCGGGCCATTGGTATCAAACACAACACAAGAGGCTACCGTTAACTCACCACTGCTATGGCTAATATCGAAACACTCCATACGCTGGGGAATTTCATCCAATTGCAAGGCGTCTTGCAGGGCGACAAATCGATCGAGCGAATTTTGTTTAGTGTTGAGATGGGCAATTAAATTTTGTTCTGCCGCGTTTACCGCCATTTGCAGCCACTGGGCACGATGGCTACGCACGTTGTGAGAAAAATAAACTTGACGACCAATTGCTTGCTGCAAAGCCGTTGCTAAAAGATCTACTTCATCTAATTCATAATTGGTAATTATTTCGCGAGGAATATCTCGCCCACTACTGGCCAAATAAAATTGTGCAATAAATTGCGTAAGAATATCTGCTGGTGTTTCTGCAAGCCCCATTTGCGGAAAAAAACTTCTGCTACCTAAAATGCGTCCCTGCCGCACAAATAAAATATGAAAACAAATGGCATTAGGGCGTGTAACCAAGGCAACGATATCAATATCACCCTGCCCCTCTTCAATAACCTGTTGCGATTGAATACTGCGCAAGAATGTAATTTGATCGCGGAATTCCGCAGCTTTTTCGAATGCAAGACTTTGCGCGGCTTCATCCATTTGATTTGCTAACTCAGTCATTAGTTCTTGGCCATTGCCCGTGAGAAACATACGGGTATGACGCAAATCATTGGCGTAATCTTCTTTGCTAACAAACTCTACACAAGGTGCCGTGCAACGCTTTATTTGATATTGCAAACAAGGGCGCGAACGATTGTTGAATACACTATCTTCACATTGACGCACGCGAAATGTTTTTTGCAAAAAGTGGAGACTTTCGCGTACGGCACCTGCATTTGGAAAGGGGCCATAATAATCGCCCTGCTTTTTCTTAGCACCGCGATGCACACTAATACGTGGGTAAGGCTCACCGCTGGATACAAATATATACGGATAGGATTTATCGTCGCGCAGCGAAATATTGTAGGGCGGACGATTTGCTTTAATTAAATTTTGTTCAAGAATCAGCGCTTCCGCTTCACTGGCCGTAATGGTTACTTCAATGCGATGAATGCGCGCCACTAACGCAATCGTTTTAACTGATAAGCCGGTCTTGCGAAAATAGCTAGAAAGACGCGATTTTAGATTTTTAGCTTTTCCAACATAGAGAATATTGCCTTCAGCACCAAACATTTGATAAATGCCAGGCTGCTGGGACGCATCTGCCAAGAAGCGAACATGATCAAAATGAGGTGCAAGAGATTTTTCAGACATGGTAGTAAAAAAGTGCAGCAATATTTCTGCCGCACTTTACACCAAAACGAGACTTCGCATCACATCCAAAGGATGCTTAGCAGCAAAAATTACACAACTGCTTCAGGGTCAAGTAAATTATGTTTTACCGCAAGAAGCGTTAATTCAACATCGCTATTGATATCGAGCTTTTCAAAAATCCGATAGCGATAGCTATTAACCGTTTTTGGACTCACGCAAAAAGTGTTGGCAATATCATTCACTTTTTGACCATTGGCAATCAGCATAGCTGTCTGCAACTCACGCTGAGAAAGCTTTTCGAAGGGCGACTCTTGGCTGCTATTGCCTGAGAAGTTTTTGAGCGCTAACTGTTGAGCAATGCTATTACTCATATACAGATCGCCACGAATGACCTTGTCAATTGCGTTAGTAATTTCGGAGAATTCGGCACCTTTGGTCACATAACCAACCGCACCCGCCTGCATTAAGCGAGTTGGGTAAAGATCATCATCACAGGCTGTTACCGCAATAATTTTGAGCGTCGGGTTAACTACCAATAATTTTTTGGTGGCTTCCAACCCGCCCATACCCGGCATTTTGACATCCATGAGTACAACATCGGGCAAAAGCGAACGCGCTTTTGTCACTGCCTCTTCCCCGCTTTTGGCATCTCCTACTACTTGGTAGCCATCTATATCGGCCAACATACGCACTATCCCCATGCGTACCAAGTCGTGATCATCGACAACGAGTATTTTAGTCAAACTAGCCCCCATGCCGTTTGGCAAGTGTTATTTTTACTGATGGACGCTGCGTGGCGCATTTTTCATGATTGTAGTCGCAGCTATCGCAAACTACCACCGCTATGCGCTCTTTACGCCTCTTTCTAGTGTAGATTTTCAGGAAAACATAGTTCAAAGGACAAACTTAACAAATCTTATAGGTTTTTTCGCAGTTTAGGGATAATTTCTAGGCTCTTGCTCTAAGTCTATGCCAAATTCTTTCATGATGGAGGCTTTTATTGACGCGGCTAAAACCAATACCGCAGCACCTTTGAGCCGATTGGGATTGGTTAATACTAAAGCCTGCTGGGCATGTACTGCGGCATCTTGTTGGTAGCCGCGCCAACCTACTTTATCTATCAACCAACCAGCTGCTACCTTTACGAAATTGTCGTCTACTGGATAATAAACAATCTGCGGGTATCTAAGCTGCAACTCCGCCAATTTTCCCGTGCTGATAAGAGGGTTTTTGAAAAAACTACCCACATTTGGAGTGAGTTTTGGGTCGGGTAACTTACTGCGACGAATATCGCTGACAATTTGACCAACAAGTTCTGGAGTAACATCCAGAGGTTGATGATCAGCCAGCGCGGATTGCAATGCAGGATAATAAATTTTTAGATTTGGCTGTTTGGTTAACTTAAAGGTAACCGATGTGATAATAAATTGATCAAGCAACGCGTTTTTAAAAACACTATCGCGATAGCCAAATTGACAGGCCTCATGGGTAAAAGTGATTGTAAGACCAGATTTCACATCCAGCGCAGTCAACTCACTAAATACATCTTTTAACTCAACGCCATAGGCACCAATATTTTGGATGGGAGCTGCACCAACACTACCAGGAATCAGCGAGAGATTTTCCAACCCAAAATAATTTTCATCCAAACAGTAATCTACAAAGTCACTCCAGTTTTCACCAGCTGCTGCTTTTACATAATAAAACTCATCATCTTCACGTACTAATTCCTTACCAAAAATCTGTACATGAATAACAAGTCCGGGGAAATCATCATGCAATACAATATTGCTACCGCCACCTAACACCAATAAAGGTAAATCTCTTTCTTTAGCAAACTTCAAAGCGGCGTGTAAATCTGCCTCGTCTTTTACCACCACAAAAAAATCTGCACATACAGGCGATGCGAGCGTGTTGTAGTTTTGCAAATTAAAATGAGGCAAATAGAGTGGCACAATCAATTCCAATAAATATTACGAAAAAAATAATCAGGACAATTTATTTTTCTGAATGGATTCAAGCAGACCCGCTGCCGCATCCTCCACCAGATCCAATACCAACTCAAAGCCATCGCTTCCGCCATGATAAGGATCAGGCACTTCGAGATATTGAGTTTGATGTCCAAAAGCCAAGAACAATCCTAGATGACCGGTGTAATCAGCAGGCTTTAAATCTTGTAAATCTGCAAGATTATTTTTATCCATTGCCAAGACATAATCGAACTCGTGAAAATCACTCGCTTTAACAGCGCGAGCGCGTAATACCGATAAATCAATATTGCGACGTTTCGCGGCTGCTACAGTACGCGGATCTGGTGCGCGCCCTTGATGCCAATTGGCGGTGCCGGCAGAATCAATTTCAATGCGCTTGCTTAAACCTGAATCATCCACCAACTTTTGAAATACGCCTTCTGCTGTAGGCGAACGACAAATATTTCCCAAACAGACAAACAACACTTTTACCGGCATTTTATTTCTCTAATAACGATTTAATGCGTTGCAAATCCTCTTCGGTATCTACACCGCCCGGTACAGCAACGATTGCTTCGGCAACGTGAATAACTTGGCCATTCCACATAACACGCAATTGCTCTAAGGACTCAATTTTTTCCAAAGGTGCTGGAGCCCAAGTTACAAACTTATGTAACAAACCAACACGGTATGCGTAAATACCTATATGGCGCTGCGCAGGAAAATTCTCTGGCAATGTATCTACATTCGGTTGCGCAAAATGATCGCGCGGCCACGGAATAGGTGCACGGGAAAAGTACAAAGCGCGACCATCAACATCTGCAACAACTTTAACAATATTGGGATTGCGAAAATCAGCCAAGCTGTGAATTGGCTCGCTTAAGGTTGCCATACTAGCGGTGCTCATAGACGCCAGATTTTCAGCAACTTGATTAATGACTTGCGCCGGAATTAACGGTTCATCACCTTGTACGTTCACAACTATTTCATCGTCACCCAAACCTAAACTAGCAACGACTTCTTGCAAACGATCTGTGCCAGACGTGTGATCAGCTAAAGTCATACATACCTGTGCACCAAAAGATTTAGCAACAGCTTCAATGCGCACATCATCAGTAGCAACAATTACCTGACGCGCCTTGCTCTCACAAGCACGCTCATACACGTGTTGAATCATGGGTTTGCCCGCAATGTCTTTAAGCGGCTTTGCCGGAAGACGTGTGGACGCATAACGCGCAGGAATAACTACCGTGAAATTCATAGACCAAACCTTACAAAGAATTTAATTTATGTTGAAATGCTTTCCAAAAATGCTCATTCAAATAAGCAACGACAACGAGCGAATACCATTCAGACTTCGCAAAGACCTGACACTTCACCGCATCTTTTTCGGTCATCACAATAGTGTCATCGCGATATTCTGCAAAATCTTCAATAGAAAATTTATGATGATCAGGATAGCAATGGGCATAGTAATTTAGCGAAAGCCCATCAAGTGTTTTAAAAAAACGTTCGGGGTTTCCAATACCTGCAAGAGCATGAACCGGTAATTTCAAATCTAGTTCGGCCAGCGGATATTCTTGCCATGAAACAAGATTGCGCCAAGCAAGCGGTTGGATTTTCATGCAATGAAGATGATGGTAACCCGATAAGGATTCTTTATTGGTAGGGTTATTAATCACAACAAAATCGACAGACTTTAAACGCTCAACTGATTCACGCAAAGGCCCAACAGGTAGGAGCTGCTGATTTCCAAATAAGCGTTGTCCATCGACAACCGCTATTTCCATCGAACGACCTAGTGCGTAGTGTTGTAAACCATCGTCACTCAAAATCAAGGTGCAACCCGCCTCTACCAATTTTTGCGCTGCTGCAACACGATCCGGTGCTACGCATACAGAGCATTGTGTAGTGCGATAAATCAGTAACGGCTCATCACCCGCCTCATGCGCTTGCGATTTGTCATGTAGCAAGTATGGATAGTGCGACGCTTTGCCGCCATAACCACGGCTCACAACACCAGGCTTGTGCCCCTGCTTTTGGAGATACTTAACGAGTTCAATAATCAGCGGAGTTTTACCTGTGCCGCCGACAGAAATATTGCCAACAATAATAACAGGCACAGATATTTTTTTTTGCAGGAAACGAACCAAGAAAAATTTGCGTACTGTACTTACCACGCCAAACAAGCAACTGAGAGGCAGGAGCACGTAAACCCATGAGGATTTACCGTACCATGCTCTTAACCAGAGGTTGTGAGATTTTTTCACGCGATACTCAGCAATATTAAACGGCTTGAATTACTTTTTCTTTGCTTCAGCCGCTTCAGGTTGGCGAGAAGTAATACTTAAACGAGTAAAGCCTAATTGACCTGCAACATCCATTGCAGTTACA
Organism: Cellvibrionaceae bacterium; assembly: GCA_021151525.1. Classification (GTDB taxonomy): domain Bacteria; phylum Pseudomonadota; class Gammaproteobacteria; order Pseudomonadales; family Cellvibrionaceae; genus Cellvibrio. The sequence continues at coordinate 16,132 of JAGKXD010000042.1, forward strand.
ACAAATTGATGCGGGGTTTTTGCATCCGCAGTTAACAACAGAGGCATATCTGTTTTGCCTTCTGATGTTTTTAGAATTGCCGACTTCAATGTATCAGCTTCGTTATTCACCAGACTTTGACCATTGATAGAGAAACTGCCCTGTTCGCCTATAACAATTTCGATTTGTTGTTTTGCATCGGTAGAAGGCTCGCCCGTTGCTTCAGGCAACTCAACACCCAAATGAGTTTCTTTGGTGAAAGTGCTCGACAACATAAAAAAAATCAATAAAAAAAACATCACATCAATAAGTGATATTAAATTCATTGGCTCTAATTCACGTGATTGGCGACGAAATTTCATGGCCTTACACCAACTTCACATCAACACTGCGATCAGTGTGCAAAGCATCAACCAATTTGATTGACTCTTCTTCCATAATTACCACAAGACTATCAACACGACGCAAAAAATAACGGTGCAGAATGGTAGCCGGAATTGCAACAATCAACCCACCTGCGGTCGCAACCAAGGCCACAGCAATACCGCCGGCCAATACGCCCGCATTGCCGGAACCTTTCAGCATAATGGCATTAAAGGTTTCGATCATGCCAAACACGCTGCCAAGCAAACCCAAGAGCGGTGCAACATTAGCGATAGTTCCCAATGCGCCAATGTAGCGCTCCAAATCATGAATAACCTGATTGGCTGCTTCTTGAATCGAATCTTTCATCACATCGCGGCCATGGCGAGAATTACTCAAACCAGCGGCGAGGATTTTTCCGAGAGGGGAAGATTGTTTTAGCTCGCGTAATTTCGCTGCATCAACTTGATTGCTTTTTATCCAGCTCCACACTTGCGCGAGCAAGGTGCGCGGTGCAACTTTATTTGGATTGAGCGTCCAATAGCGTTCGACACTAATGCCAATCACGGCAATTGAACAGAGGATGATTGGAATCATCATTACACCGCCCGACAAGATGATTTCGAACACCGGAAACTCCTCACAAAGTAAAATCGAACTTATTATTTGGATGCTTTTTGGCCACAACAAAAGCCATTCAGATTGCGGCGTACCTTACCACAAGACGTGTAGAAAACCATGCTAGGCGTCAACTTTTATAGACTTGGTGAGGATTTACTATCCGCATCCGCAGGCTCATCAAACCAATAGTGGCGAGAGCCCTGACGATAGCGAATTAGGCTTGTGGTTTCCCCCTGCCATTTGAACTCAAGAGCTCCATCCAGCGCAGTATTGAGTGGCATTGAACCTATGGCCTCATAGCGAGCCTGTATGTCCTTGTGAGGATGACCGTGCTGGTTGTGAAAACCTGCACTGTAAACCACTGTTTTGGGTTGTAACTGCGCGACAAACTCCGCAGTCGATGAGGTATGACTGCCGTGATGAGGCGCTAATAGCACATCAACAGATGTTAAACTTTCTTGTGAAATTAAACTCCGCTCAACGTCCTTTTCAATATCGCCGGTTAACAGAATTTTATGCCCGTTAAACTCGACCATGAGCACGCAAGAATGGTTGTTGGCTTTCGCATTCGATTGGATAGGAAAAGTGATAAAACGAAAACTAACCTGATCCCATTGCCAAGGTTGTTGCGCGTGGCAATCTTCAGCAATTGGATCGCCATTTTGCCCATGAAACTTATCTGGCTCACCTAACCACAGATGGCCAACTTTCGTTGCCGCCAAAACGCCGGGCAAACCGCCTGAATGATCCAAATCGTTATGACTAACAATTAAACTATCCAAATAACTAAGGCCTTGGCCATTTAAATAAGGAACAACAATCCCACTACCCGCATCAAAATTTTCGGTATAAATTGGACCGGTGTCATAGAGTAATTGATGATTAGGTGTACGAATTAGGACGGCAGTTCCCTGCCCCACATCAAACACCAGCATTTGCAAATCAGATATTGGTTTTAAGGGTGTTAGAAATGCTAAAACCAATCCAACAGCACCAAGATACCGATTCCCTAATCCGCGTGGCAGCAAGATTAAAAATACACTCAACACCGCCAATCCAATCGCCCAGCCATTAAAATTTATAAGTGGGTTAAATTTTCCATTACCCATCATCAATAAATAATTAAGCCACTCATGCACCCAATACATTCCCGATTCAGCTGCACGCAAGGCGTAAACTTCCAAGCCAGAGAATGAAAAATGGAAAAGCGCAGCAATAATTAGACAAGGCACAACAAAGAAGGTAATGACCGGTATAGCAATAAAATTGGCAGGTGGTGCTAAGAGTGAAGAGGTATGAATCAAAACGGCCAACGGAATTAACAAACCAATAAACATGACCCACTGAGATTTCAAAAATACTCTTGCATGGTTTTTCGTTGCATCTGTCAATCCGCTATAACGAGCAGTACTAATTCGCCCCGAAAAGCAGAAAATCAACATTCCTACAGCGCAGAAGGATAACCAAAAGCCCATATCGTAAGCAGCCAAAGGATCGTATAAAAGCACTAAACACAATGCGATTAACAGCGAATCCTGTGTGCGGAAACTACGTCGCCACAAGAGTGCAAACTGTACGACAGCCAACATGATAAGTGTTCGAATGGTGGGAATATTGAAACCCGCTATTAGGCTATAAAACACGGTTAGTAGCACAGAAAAAACATAGCCGCTCATCATCGAAGGATATCTATGCCAAACCAGCTGCACACATCGACCAAATAAATTTCCAATAAAAAACCCGACAATTGCAAAGAAGCCCAAGTGAAGTCCTGAAATCGCGATGAGATGGTTCGTTCCCGTTTTAATCATCTCGCCCCAATGATCTTTATCAACTAAGGATGTATCACCCACCAACAAAGCGACTAAGATTCCTTTCTCAGGGCTTTGGCTTTTATTGATTAACCATTGTTGCAGTTGATAGCGCAGCACATCCATCGAGAAAGCTGGCTGCTGAACCAAGATTTGGTTGTCACCTTCACGAATATAACCAGTTGCTCCCACGCTACGACGCAACAGTGATGACTGATAATCGAAGCCGCCGGGATTAACAAAACCGCGTGGCCTCTTTAATTTAACTGTTAGCCTCCACTGCTCACCCGTTTTCACACGGAGGTCAGTGTAGCTACCGAGATTAATTTTTTGTGGAAAGTGATCTAAAGAAATAGTTTGTTCTGCGTAAGCACGATTTACTTTTAGACTAAATAATTGGCGGCGATTATTCTCCTGCGGCAAATCAATTATCCGCCCTTCGACGATCAAATCTCTTTCTGCCAAATTTTCGGGCAATTGATTTTCCAGCAATCTATAACCCGCAAACACGCCATAACCAAACCCCATAGACAAAGCGAACAACCAAATTATGGGGAAGAATTTTTTGCGAAGAATAAGTGCACAAATGCTTGCAGCAAATACCAGTGAAAAAGATAAAAGCGGAGAAGGTAATTCTGGCAAATAGCCTACCAGAATAATTCCACAAGAGAAGAAGAGTAAAATTGCCATAACATCCTTGTACGCACATCAAATTAATTCAAACAAACACCCGTACCGCCCAATCCACAATATCCATTGGGATTTTTAGCAAGATATTGCTGATGATAGGGTTCCGCATAATAAAACTCATTAACCGGTAGAATTTCTGTCGTGATTTCACCTAGTTCAGCAGCTTTCAATGCAGCTTGATACTCAACCAGTGTTGCTGTTGCCAAATTAGTTTGCTGATCATCAAAAGTGTAAATACCTGAACGATATTGCGTACCACAATCATTACCTTGACGCATTCCTTGAGTCGGATTGTGCGACTCCCAAAACACTTTCAATAATTTTTTAAGCGATGTTTTTGCCGGATCAAATACCACCAACACAACTTCATTGTGCCCCGTTAAACCCGAACATACCTCTTCGTAAGTTGGGTTTAAGGTGTAGCCACCAGAGTAACCCACAGCTGTTGTATAAACACCTTCTTGCATCCAGAACCGACGCTCCGCCCCCCAGAAACACCCCAGCCCGAAAACAATTTTTTCCATACCAGCAGGAAAAGGTTCATGCAGTGGGGTGCTCAACACCATATGAGCATGAGTTATGGGCATTTTCTCTTTGCGCCCAGGCAATGCTTGCTCAGGTGTAGGAAGTATTATTTTCGGTTGCACATAAAACATGTATGACTCCAGTGCTGGCAAACAGATAAATCCAACTAAAACCAACGGTTCAATTGAGATTTCTCCCACACACTAAAAAGCGCTCGCTCTACCGCCGTTTGAGCTGCCAAGCCCAGCCTTTCTGGCAAGGACTTTTTTACCGCATATTCAATTTCAAAAATATCAGCAGTTTCAACTTGATCTAACAAATACTCATCGCTAGTTTGCAATACATCAATCAAGTTTACATCTTTAGCACGACGACCAAACCAGACTTCACCAGTGGCAACAGCCGTGATATCAACTTGAGGACGATGCTCACTCACAAAATCTTTGAAAAGCACATGAGTATCTTCTAAATCTTCAACAAATTTTTCGCGACCTTTTTCAGTGTTCTCACCAAACATAGTTACGGTGCGCTTGAATTCACCCGCCGTAAACATTTCGTAGTCGATATCGTTTTTCTTCAACAAGCGATGAAAATTCGGTAATTGGGCAACCACACCAATAGAGCCAAGAATTGCAAAAGGTGCTGCAACAATTTTATTTGCAACACAAGCCATCATATAACCACCGGAGGCCGCAACCTTGTCAACACAAACGGTTAACGGAATTTGCTTGCTGGTTACACGAGCTAATTGGCTTGAGGCCAAGCCGTAACTGTGAACCATACCGCCACCGCTTTCCACTTTTACAACCACCTCATCTTTTGGTGTCGCTAAGGTTAAAACCGCACTAATTGTTTCGCGCAAGCTGTCATTAGCTGAGGCTTTTATATCGCCATGAAAGTCTAAGACGAACACACGTTTTTTATGTTCATCATCTGCCTCTGGCTTATGATCCTTTTTGCTTTTTTCCTTCGTCGCTTTTTTTTGATCTGCTTTTTCTGCTTTTAAGCGTTTCTTTTCGTCTTTCACAAGCAGCTTAATTTGTTCTTCATCCAAAACGGCGTGCTGCAGTGATTCGCGCATAGCTTTGAATTTTTCATTAAGTTTGCTGATCTGAATCTGACCTTTCTCAGATTTTTTGCCGCCACGCGAGCTCGCAGAAACAATTAAGCTAATAACAATGAACACCGCAACAACAAACGTAATCGTTTTGGCAAGAAACAAACCGTATTCAGTTAAAAATTCCAACGTACAACTCCAAATCAAAAAAATTAAAAAACTATTTCCATTCCGCTATGGCTTTGCTTGCCACATCATTCAGCGGGCGAACATTTAAGCCCGAATTGGTTAAGCTGATTTCATAAAGCGCGCCATTTTTCATGGGTAGATAACGCGCAGTACCGTAATTGGCATCCAACACTGAAAACCACGCTGGATGCTCATTGATAAATTGCCACAAATCTAACTGCAAAGGGCTTTTGACCATAGAAAACGTTGAACGCTTTTCGGTTGTCTCTTTATGAATATCGTAGTAACGGCCACTTAAACGATCCAAACGAAACGCAGGCTTAATATCAAAACCCGAGAGATAGCCTTGCCACTTAATGATGCGTGCATCCAGCTGCCATTGATCGCCGTGCAAACTAAAGCGTTGTTGGTTGCCGTTGGCATCAACAACCAACGCATCAAAATATTGGTCTTCTATGGTTTCGAAATTGATAGTAGCAACAGGCTGCCCGACCAAAATTTGTTTGTAACTATAAACATCGTAGGCAACTATTCCCACTGCTATACCTAGCGCAAGCAGGCTCAAGCCAAACATGCCTTTTACCCATCCCACAAACCAACTGCTAAGCCATAGGATTTTTACGGCACGAAAAGCAATATAGGCTGCAATTAGAATAATAACTAAGGCAACTAGGGTGTATAACATATGAATCCTTATCTAATCTTTTGAATCGTTATTTGTACGAATAGATTTCGTCTTGCTCTATTATCACTCGGCACTTTGCGCCGCAAGTGTTCGCTCTTGCACAAAAGCATGAATTAATCGCCCGGAAATGGTTGTAGCGGGTGGGATCTTTGGCAATTGATCGTAGCGAAACCAATAGGCCGCCACAATTTCGTGCTGATCCACTACTATGTCGCCAGCTGCGTAATCTGCAAAATAACCCAACATTAATTGACCGGGGAAAGGCCAAGGTTGGCTGGCAATATAGCGAATGTTATCAACACTTAACCCAACCTCTTCTCTCACTTCACGCACAAGCGTTTGCTCAGGGCTTTCACCCATTTCAATAAAACCAGCAAGACAACTGTATTTTTCGTCTTTGGAACGCGCATGCCAAGCTAACAAGCATTCATCGCCTCGCGTTACCAGAGTGATAATGCATGGAGACAAGCGCGGATAAAAATCTATTTTGCAGCTCACACAAGTTTTTGCAAAATCTTGCGAGTGTTGCACAGTCGGTGTGCCACATCGGCCACAAAATTGGTGATCAAAATGCCAACGCAAAATCTGCAAAGCGCGCCCCGCAATTTGAAACTCAACTTCGGACAAACGATCCAACAGGTTGCGCAAACTCAACCATTGATAGCCCGCTAGCTCTTTAGCTTCAACATCAATTACAAAGGCAGCTTCGCCCAAGTGATTTTTTAACGCATGCTTTACTTGTGGCGCAATAGAAAAACCTTCTAGCTCGGTAAGACTTAAAAGCGCTAGCTCACCCGCCTCAGTACACAAAAATTTTTCGTCGGCTACAACATAATGCACATAATTGTCTTGCACTGAAATTACACCTTATAACCCAAGGCTTCCAAGCTTTCTTCGGCGATGCGCAGCACATCTGTATCGGCCTTTTTATCCACTTTCAAATTATCCAAATAGTATTCAAGGCTGATGATGGCATCTGCAAAAGTATCCATCATGTGCTGGATAGCCGCTTGTTGCTCGTCTTCCATTAAAGATTCGTCGATAAATTTTATGCAGCCGGCGATAACTTTGGCTGCACGCGGCAAGCCCAGCACAAACATACCACCACGAACACTATCGAGCGTTGCCGAAATATTGGCGATATGGGCTTTATCGTAATTCGATTCGGAGAAGGCACTTAACGCACGCTTGACCATGGCCAAGCCTGACTCAACTTCATCAATCACAAGTTTTTCAGCTTCAGCAATTTGATTGTTTGCCATAACATCATCGCGCGATAGCGCATTAATTTGCGCGAGTTTTTCGTCAGATAAATTGGTTTTACCTAAACCAGCAATGGTGCTTTCAACATAGAGCAATGTATCGGCAACGCCTAGCAAGTCGCTTGGGTTAACCGCTTCACCAGTCGATTGCCAACGTTGAATTTTTTCAATTTCTTGCTTGAGGCTATTGCTTGGAGATACCAAGCCAACTATTGCCAAAATATCCGCAATTTTTTTCAGCGTATCTAAAAGCTCGGGCGATTCAGATAATAATTCCGCACCACTTTGAGCTGCGCGCTCAAGAATACTTTTAGTGCTATGCAGCTCATCGGTCAGTACTGCAGCCATTGAATTAATGGTGTTAACGCTTGGGCCTTTTAAGAATTCCATCTCGCGCGCGAGTTCTGCATCGCTATAAGTTAAGGGACGCAAACCATAAGCAGTTGCAACGGCTTTGGTTTTTTCAGTTTCAGATTTTGATAATGTCAACAGATACAGCAACTCTTTTACTACAGCTGCATCAGGCTCGCGATTAAAAACCGCAGCGCCTTCAAATTGCAGACGCTTGATTTCACGATCCAAACTACTGAATAACATTTTACGGCTTTTAGTGATGCGCAAATTTTCTTCAGAAATTGCACTTAAGGTTGCGTTGGCCAACCACCACAAATTACCCAGTGGACTCGCGCCGCAAACAGACTCTAAACGCTCAAGTGCACGGCACATCATTCCAAACGAAGGTTTGATTTGCGAACCCTGCAATACTTTTAATAAACCTGCCTGATACATATGGCGCAAACGACGCACTAACAACGAAATATCTTCTTGCGTTGGTGCGGATTGAGTATTGGCAGTTCGCGTTACTTTAAGCGGCTCAAATGCGAAATAATAACTTTCAGGAAGCGGTGGTGCACGGCGCGCTTGACGCAATTCGTTGACATGAGGAATTAATAGCAATGCCATACTGCGCGAGGTTTGCAAGCAGAATTCCAAATAGCGCGGCAACATAAAAAAAGCAGACGTTAATAATTCAAGACGTTTGTCGGTTGTGGGGTCATCACCCAGAGTGATTTCATTAATATGTTCCAACAACTCATCAGATAATAAATCAACACCTTTCAGCTGGATTAAACTCAGCGTCCCGCGAATTTGCTTTACGCCTTCAATACAGTTTTGAAGTAATTCCCCATTCGTTCTATCGCTGGCAAATTGTTCTAGGCGCAAGGCTGATTGTTCAATCGTGGCCAGCAACTCGTCGTGCACCATTTTTAACGAGGCAATATTAAAGGCTTCATTTGCACTCATGTATCGAATCCTAGTATTAATGTTATTTTTGACTCTATCTCACTTAGGGAGATTTTGCCTGATATTTATTGATTGCAGTGGGAGAATGCTAATGGTTTCTCAAATAGGCGTCTATACGCCACTATTTTCTTATGATTGAGCGTCCACGACTGCATCCTTCAACCAAATACAATTGCCGCCACTGCTTTTGTTGATGCTAGCCAATTTCTCTGCATGAGAAGCCAGTTCTGCTTCGCTAGCAGTCAGGATTGGCAAGGGCTTACGTGCTGCAGACAGACGCCTGATTTCATTGCCAGTTGCATTTGAATCTTTATTGCTCGATTGATTTCCACCTAAAGACAGAGCGGTTTGACCACCGGTCATGAGCAGATAAACATCGGCCAGAATCTCAGCATCGAGCAAAGCGCCGTGGAGATCACGCTGGGAGTTGTCTACACCGTAACGCTTACACAGGGCATCCAGATTGTTTTTTTGCCCGGGATGTTTGGCGCGGGCAAGTAACAAGCTATCAATTATGGCTCTATTGGTTTCAATAGTCGCAGGACGCGGTACTAGGCGAGCGAACTCAGCATTAATGAAGCCGATATCGAACGCAGCGTTGTGAATGATTAAGTCTGCATCACCCACGAACGCCATAAACTCTTCAGCAATTTGCGCAAACTTTGGCTTGTCTGCCAGCATTTCATTGCTAATACCGTGCACTTGGAATGCACCCGCATCCACTTCCCGCTCTGGATTGATGTATTGATGATAATGACGGCCGGTTAAGCGACGATTAAATAGCTCAACGCAACCGATTTCGATGATGCGGTGACCTTGTGATGTCTCAAGACCGGTAGTCTCGGTATCTAGTACGATTTGGCGCATGTATTTTCCATTCTTACTTAAGGCTTAGCCCAATTCTTCAATGCCACGGTTGGCGAGGCTATCGGCAATTTCGTTCTCACGATGCCCGGTATGGCCGCGCACCCATTTCCACTCTACTTGATGTCGCTGGGTTTGTTCATCCAAACGCTGCCACAAATCGGCATTTTTCACGGGTTGTTTGGCAGCAGTTTTCCAACCATTACGCTTCCAGCCGGCAATCCATTCAGTCACGCCTTTGAGCACATACTGGGAATCTGTGGTTAACAAGACAGTGCAAGGTTCTTTTAGTGCATTCAAGCCTTCAATTGCGGCCATCAACTCCATACGGTTATTGGTAGTATCGGCTTCGCCACCATATAGGGATTTTTCTATATCGCCATAGCGCAATAAAGCGCCCCAACCGCCTGGGCCGGGGTTGCCTTTACAAGCACCATCGGTAAACAACTCTATTTTTTTCAATCAGCTATCTCATTTAGATCATGTTATTTCTTACTATCGTGGTATTCAGCATGATACTGGGCTTGGGGTTCTTTTTCACGAGTTGCACGGCCAAGAATTTTAATCACGCCCCAGCCACGCAAACCGGCATAACCTTGCCATTGAGGTTTTAGCGGTGTCATCGCTAAACTATCTTTGCGGGCAACTATGACATAGAAGCCTCCCCCCGGCAGGCCGAATCTTTTACCCCAGCGCTCCATCCATTGCAAATATTTGATGACACTGGGCTTATGGCATGGAGGGGAAAAAAAGCCTTGTTTTACCTCGATGGGCTCAAAATCCAGTACCGCCAACCAGTCCAGAACTCGCCCTAAACGCAGCGATTGATGACGCCACTGCGGGGCATCACTGAAGAATCGCGCCAGCCAGCGCCACAAGCCAAATAAGCTCCAGGGGTTAAAACCAATCACTATTAAATGACCTTGAGAGATCAGGGCACCGGATGCCTCCCGCAAGACCTGATGCGGCTTTTGACTGTAATCCAGCACATGATGCAAGAGCACAAGATCAATCGAATTGGGCGACAAAGGTAAGCGTGTGAAATCCGCCAAGCCAGTAACAATCGGCTGTTCGGAAGCTTGAGGATAAAGCGCAAACCTGTGGGAGATGCGACTGGCCTGAGTCAAATCCAGTTGCTGGGCAACGCTGAGTTGCAAGAGATGATAGCCAAACAAATCGCGCAGCTCTTCATCAATGCACTCCTGCTCTTTAGCAAGGAGCAACTCCCCCAATGGCGATGCAAACCATTCGCTCAAAGGGCGCAGCGCACTGCGCAATGGCAATACACCAAAGCGTTTGCGCCATTGACGACGAAGCCCCATTACTAACTTATTCGGCATACAACCACTCGCACATCAATATTCAACCAAGTTTTCATCCAACCTAGCAGTCAAACGACTCTGTTATTATGGTCTGACCAACCCGCACCATTCATTATTGGGGCATTATGCTGCACATCCACACGATTCCAGCGTTTACCGACAATTATTTTTGGTTAATACAACCAGATGTCAGCCTGCCAGACGCCTATATTGTTGACCCCGGTGCCGCTCAGCCGGTGTATGACTACCTCAAGCGGCATCAGCTAAAACTAAACGGCATTCTGCTAACACACCACCATCACGATCATATTGATGGCGCTATGGAGTTGCACAAAAGCTTCAATGTACCGATTTACGGGCCAGACTCACCACGTATCCCGCAAGTAACCCAGCCGCTTTATGAGGGTGATCAACTCGAATTAGGCACCCTTGATGCCAAAATTATCACCCTCCCCGGCCATACCTTGGATCATATCGCCTACTTTATAGAGACAAGCGATATGCCTCCGCTGTTATTCAGCGGCGATACGCTCTTTGCTGCAGGCTGCGGACGCCTGTTTGATGGCACTGCGCCTTTGTTGTACAAGGCGCTTCAGCGAATTGCCAGCCTACCTGAAGATACGCTTATTTTTGGCGGCCACGAATATACGCTCGTTAACATCAAGTTTGCCTTGACCATAGAGCCCGATAACGAGGAGCTTAAAGCACGACAGCTAGCCGAAACCCAAAAGCGTGAGCAAGGAATAGCCACTTTGCCTACAAAATTAACACTTGAACTTCGAACCAATCCATTTTTACGCTGTCACTTAAATTCAGTTCGCGCCTCGGTTGAGCGCCTGAGCAACAAAACTTTGACGACAGATGGCGATGTTTTCGCCAGTTTGAGACTTCTTAAGGATCACTTCTGAGAACTCAAACCAGTCCTTGGGTTGACCCATTCTGGCGCAATCCATAGACTTGCCTGACTCATAAATGCTTTGGCAGATCAACTTTCGCACAATCAAGGAGGGGCGCAAGGTAATCACTCCAATAAAAAACGTGACCCTATGAAATTTATAAACCGCCCCTTATTGACGTTGGTTTCTGTGACTGCCCTATTGGCTGGTTGCGATACCTTGCACTTAAAGCCAGCCCCCAAAGCAACCACGGATGCGGCTGCTGAAGCAGCCAAACACAGCGTTGCCCAAGCACCTAGTGCGCCTGTTCAACGCACATATGAGAGTGTTTGGGATCATATTCGCGCCGGCTATGCGTTGCCTCAAGCATCTAACAGCTCAGTGGATGCTCAAATTCGTTTCTACACCAACAACAAAGCCTACTTCTACAAAATTACCCAGCAAAGCGAGCCCTACCTTCACTATGTTGTGAGTGAAATGCAGGCAAATGAAATGCCCATGGAGCTCGCGCTACTGCCGTTTATCGAGAGCGCCTACAATCCCACGGCCATGTCGCCTGGCAATGCAGGCATGTGGCAATTTGGTTCGGGCACAGCCAAGGTATACGGGCTCAAACAAAATGGTTGGTATGACGGACGCAAAGATGTTGTTGCATCCACAGACGCAGCCATTCGATTGCTCAAAAAACTTTACGCAAAATTTGATAACGACTGGCTGCTCGCAATCGCAGCTTACAACGCGGGTGATGGCACTATTCAACAAGCATTGGATAAAAATCGTCGCGCCGGTAAACCAACAGATTTTTGGTCATTGCCACTCAACAAAACAACTCAGGGTTATATTCCACAACTCTTAGCACTTTCTAAAATTGTGGCTGATCCTAACATTTACGATTTCAAACTCTACCCAATTCCCGATGTACCATATTTCGTAAAAATAAATGTAGATTCGCAAGTTAACCTTGCAGAAGCTGCACAAAATAGTTCACTCGATGCAACGCTGCTAAAGCGATTAAACGCAGGCTTTAATGGCTGGCTAACTGACCCTACCGAGCCTCGCGAATTATTAGTTCCTGTTGATGCCGCAGCCACATTCAAATTGCAGCTCGATTCCCTGCCCAAAGTAGCGAATGTAAAATGGCAAGAGCATGTGGTTAAGAAAGGCGACAGCCTAGATACAATCGCGAAAAAATATGGCGCTGATATAGCAAGAATAAAAGCGGTCAACAATATTAAAAGCGCCAGCCTCAGTGTAGGCCAGCATTTACAAATACCGCTTTCACCTGTCGATGCCAACTCAACCTATTCAGCACCAGAAAAAGTAATTGCAGACAATAGTTCACCGAAAGAAAACAAGAAGAGCAATTATTACATTGTAAAAGCAGGTGATAATTTGTGGTCAATTGCTAAGTCGCAAAACATCTCGGTTGAAACGCTCACACAGCTGAACAATATGAATTCAAAAAGTGCGCTGCAACCGGGGCAAAAACTAGTAGTGCTTGGGCAAGCTACTGCTAGCACTTCAAGCTCGGGCGAAGCGCGCAAATTAAACTACACAATTAAATCGGGCGATACCCTCGGAAAAATTGCAGCTAAATACGATGTAAGTGTTAAGCAAATTATGCAGTGGAATAAAATCACCGATGAAACCAGCATTCGCCCTAACCAGGAATTGATTGTGTTGGTGGATGCAAAAAACTAAAACTCTACAAGCATTTAAGTGCTTTTAGAGTTTTGGAATCGCAGCCAATAGTTGCTGCGTATAAACCTCTTTGGGCGCTGCAAACAGAGTTTCTGTATCGCCCTCCTCTACCAAACGCCCGTTCTGCATCACCAATACTCGATCACACAAATAGCGCACAACCGACATATCATGGGAAATAAATAGCATGGTCAATTGGTGCTTTTGCGTTAGCTCTAGTAACAGTTTTAGAATTTGCGCACGAATGGTAACGTCAAGCGCAGACACAGGTTCATCTGCAATAATCAGTTTAGGCTTAATTGCAATCGCTCGCGCAATTGCAATACGTTGGCGCTGCCCGCCCGAAAATTCATGCGGATATTTACGGATAAAGCAGCGATCCAAACCCACGTCATCCATTAACTGATTAACTTGTTCGAGCACCGTTATTTGCGTTGCCAAACCATGAGTCAACAAAGGCTCTGCCAAGGTATCAAACACAGTCATTCGCGGATTCAATGAAGCGTAAGGATCTTGAAAAATCATTTGGAAGTGGCGGCGAGAATTTTTCAATTCCGACTCGGATAACTTCAGCAAATCTTTTCCTTCAAGTAAGACCTCACCTGAATGCGCCTCCACCAAACGCATGATAGTGCGTCCCAAAGTTGATTTACCCGAGCCAGATTCACCAACTACACCGAAAATTTCACCGCGATTAATCGTTAAACTAATATCATCTACAGCTTGCTGTGTGCTGATTAAGCGTTTGATAAAAGCGCCCCCAAATTGCGGAAACCACGTTTTCAATTGCTTAACTTGAAGAAAAGGCGGTTCGGTTCTTTCGGCCAAACTTGGTGTAGGTTTCGCGGTTGTTAACACGGCATTCAATAACTTTTGCGTGTAAGGTGTTGTTGGATTATTAAAAATATCTGCAGTTGGGCCCTGCTCAATCAGCTTACCTTTGTCCATCACCAAAATATGATCAGCCATTTGCGCTGCAACGCCGAGGTCATGGGTAATAAAGATAACTGCCAGATTGCGCGTTACTTGAAGTTTTTTAATTAGCGCGAGTATTTGTGCCTGCACACTAACATCTAGTGCTGTTGTGGGTTCATCGGCAATCAATAACTCCGGTTCTGTAATTAAAGCCATAGCAATCATTACACGTTGACGCATGCCGCCAGAAAATTGATGTGGGTAAAGATCAATTCGAGCCTCCGCATCGCGAATGCCAACCTCATTCAAGGCGTTAATCGCACGTTGCCGAGCTTCTTTCTTGGTAATCTTGTGATGCTGTAACGCAGCCTCAATAAGCTGAGCGGAAATTCGCATGTAAGGGTTGAGCGAAGTCATAGGGCCTTGAAAAATCATACTGATTTTATTACCGCGCACCTTACGCAATTCGGCTTCACTCATGCGCAATAAATCTTGCCCCATAAATTCTGCGGAACCATTTTCAATTTTTCCGGGAGGTGTAGGAATTAAGCCAAGCAAGCTGTAGCAGGCAACAGATTTCCCTGAACCTGATTCACCCACTATACCCAACACCTCGCCCGCTTTGAGTTTAAAACTCAAATCATCCACAGCTACACTGGCGCCATTGCGAGTATTAAAAACAACTCGTAAATTTTTTACGCTCAACATATTTACGCTTCCAGATTAATCTTTCGATGCGCGTGGATCCAAAGCATCACGCAAGCCATCACCCAAAAAATTCAGGGCAAACAACGTAATAGATAAAGCCAACCCCGGGAAAATTAACAGCCACGGAAACTCTTCCATAACCTCAACACCGCTAGAAATTAATGAGCCCCATGAACTCTCCGGTGGCTGAATCCCCAACCCCAGAAAGCTTAGAAAAGATTCCAATAAAATGACTCCGGGAATTGTCAGAGTGGTATACACAATAATGGGACCCAGCACATTAGGAATTAAGTGCCGAGTAATAATCTGCCAAGGCGATAAACCCAGAGTAACGGCGGCCTCAATAAACTCTTGTTGTTTAATTGTTAAGACTTGACCGCGTACAATTCGCGCCATGGTCAACCATTCAACTGCACCTATAGCAAGAAATAACAGCAACATACTGCTGCCAAAAATAACGGTGAGCAAAATAATAAAAATGGTAAAAGGTAATGCAAATAACGCATCAACAATACACATCATAATCGCATCAACACGCCCGCCAAAAAATCCTGCCGTTGCGCCCCATAATACACCAATTAGAAGCGCGACAGCCGTCGCCACAAATCCAACCATCAATGAGACACGGCTCCCATACATAATTCGGGTCAACTGATCGCGGCCTAGCGTATCTGTACCAAGCCAGTGCCGAGCCGAAGGGGCTGTCGCACCTAATTCCAAATCTTGACCATCGTAGGTATAGGGTGCGATAGATGGAGCCAATACGGCTACTAGGATAAAAAAAGCCAAAACGAATAAACTGGCCATAGCCATTTTATTTTTACGCAAACGCACATATGCATCTTGCGCAAGCGAAGTACCTTTCTCTACGCGAATTACATGGCCATCCATATTAGCGGCCTCCACTTACGTCTTGCCGCAATTTGGGATTCAACAACACCAAAATCACATCTGCCAACAAATTAAAAATCACAATTAAAAATGCAAAGAAAATTGTACACCCCATAATCATGGTGTAATCACGATTAAAAGCAGCTTGAATATAGAAACGACCAATACCAGGAATTTGAAAAACTGTTTCAACAATAAACGAACCCGCAAGCAAACCGGCAATTGCTGGGCCTAGAAATGAAATCACTGGTGTCATGCCGCCCCGTAAAGCGTGAACAAATACAATACGTGCCGTCGATAAACCTTTTGCACGCGCCGTACGAATATAATCTTGCGATAAAACTTCCAACATACCGCCACGACTAATCCGCGCAATATAGGCAGCGTAGGATGCACCCAAGGTAATTGATGGCAAAAATTTATCACCAGGAATTTGCCCCCACCCCGCCACCGGCAACCACTGCAACCAAATTCCAAATACCAACAACAATAAAGGCCCCAATACAAATGAGGGCAAACAAATCCCCAGCATGGCACCAGACATGGGGAGATAATCCAAAGCGCTATTGGGTTTTAGTGATGCAAGAACTCCGGCCGTTAAACCAATTACTAACGCAAATAGAATTGCATAGGTCGCCAACTCAAACGTAACAGGAAAACCCGCTGCAATTAAATCATTTACTGTATGACTAGGATATTTAAATGACGGCCCAAAATCACCTTGCAATAAATTTCCTACATAGCGAGCAAGCTGCTGCCAAACAGGTTCATCAAGGTGATAACGCGCATTTAAATGCTTTAGCACATCAGGAGAAACTTTACGCTCCTGATCGAAGGGGCCACCGGGTGCGGCATGAATTAGAAAAAAAGTCACTACGACTACAGCAAACAAAACTGGAACAGCTTGCAAAAGTCTTTTTATTATGAAAATCAGCATGCTGCAACCTGTTAAGGATGGGACGAATCTAAATAAATATACTTATAGGG
>JAGKXD010000134.1 GCA_021151525.1 Cellvibrionaceae bacterium
TTTTTATTGGGGCTTAGAAATGGAACGTATACATATAGGTATTGTTGTCGGCGAAGCCTCTGGTGATATTCTTGGTGCCGCGCTCATTGTAGAGCTGCGAAAGCTTTACCCTCATGCAGAATTTTCAGGTATCGGCGGCCCGCGTATGCTGGCGCTTGGCTTCCATTCCTATTTCCCACAAGATCGTTTGGCTGTAATGGGTTTAATTGAACCCTTAAAGCGCTTGCCTGAGTTGTTGCGCATACGTAAATTCCTGCGCGAACATTTTATTGCAAATCCCCCTGCCGTTTTTATCGGTATAGACTCACCCGATTTTAATATTTCGCTTGAAGGAGCGCTTAAAGAGCGTGGAATAAAAACTGTTCACTATGTCAGTCCTTCCGTGTGGGCATGGCGACAAAAACGTGTTTTTAAAATTGCCAAATCTGTGGATTTGATGCTCACGCTGCTTCCATTTGAAGCAGCATTTTATGAAAAGCACAATGTACCAGTAGAGTTTGTTGGTCATCATCTTGCAGATGAAATTCCGCTTGAAGTTGATAAATTCCAAGCTCGCCGTGAATTGGGAATTCCAGAGCATGCGCGTGTTGTTGCGCTTTTGCCTGGTAGTCGAGCCAGCGAAGTGGAACGTATGGGCAGTTTGTTTATGCACGCTGCTGTTTTTTGTTTGGAGCAGAGCCCAGAGTTATTATTTTACATACCAGCCGCGAACTCCGATCGCTACCGTCAATTGCATCATCAATTAAATGACTATGTAGATTTTCCAATACAGCTGTTTAATGGTAATTCACATAAAGTCATGGCAGCCGCAGATGTACTTTTATTGGCATCTGGCACAGTGGCGTTAGAGGCATTGTTGCTTAAAAAGCCAATGGTCGTTGCTTATAAAATGGCTCCGCTAACCTTCAAGATTTTGTCGTGGTTAGTAAAAACGCCCTATGTATCTCTTCCCAATTTAATTGCAAACAAACAATTAGTTCCAGAATTATTGCAGGATGAAGCAACACCTGAAAAGCTGAGCGAAGGCATTATGCATTATTTTGAAAATCCGGAAGAAGCTCAAACATTGAGTAACACTTTTGCCGAAATGCACGTGACTTTAAAACGCGATGCCAGTGCGCGTGCTGCTGCAGCTATTGCAAAACTTATCAATCAATAAAATCATCGCTATCTGGATTTATTGCCATGCTCGAACCGTTTATTTGCAGTTATCAAGGTGTTTTGCTTGCGGGTTGCGATGAAGTAGGGCGTGGCCCTTTAGCGGGTGATGTGGTTGCTGCTGCAGTCATTCTCGATCCACAAAATCCTATCCTTGGTTTGGATGATTCCAAAAAGCTCACTGAAAAAAAGCGCGATCTTTTGTTTGATGAAATAAAACTCAAAGCAAAAAGCTGGTGTGTTGCGCGTGCATCAGTAGCAGAAATCGACAAGCTGAATATTTTGCAGGCGAGTTTGTTGGCAATGACGCGCGCGGTGCAAGGCCTGCATATTCAGCCGGAATATGTGTTGGTAGATGGTAATAAATTACCAAAATGGAATTACGTGGCTGAAGCTGTGGTGAAAGGCGATAGTCGAGTCGCTGCAATTAGTGCTGCATCTATTCTGGCAAAGGTTGTGCGCGACCGTGAAATGATTGAATTGGATAAACAATATCCCGGTTACGGTTTGGCAGATCACAAAGGCTACCCCACTAAAGTGCATATGGATGCTTTAGATAAGCTTGGTATTACTCCAATCCATCGAACTTCTTACGCACCTGTACGCGCCAAAATTGAACAGATGAAGTTATTCTGATGAAGAGTGATATCTGCGATGCCGATTTACATCATTTAAAACCCGGCAAGCGTGTGGTATTGAAATCTTTTAATGCTAGTTTGATCGCGCCACAAGATGTAAGGCCAGACGAAAATTACTGGCAATTAATTGGTAGTAAAGCAGTTGTTGAAATTGCCAACAACACTGATCGAGTCCTGATTAAATTTGAACGTGATTTATTCAGTTTGGGTTTGGCTAATCACAACGAAGTACCCAATGCGTTGTGGATTTTGATTAGTGATTTAAAATTTATTTGTCGGTATTAAAAATTAAAGAGAACGTCAAAAGCTGGATTACTCACTTCGCTCGCCCTTTGGGTTAACCTGCGGTTATTCAAAGCACTTCGTGCTTTAGTCCCGCTGCGCGAGGATGACGACGCCCTCTATAAAATGTAATTTGAATAATACGAATTGCATATTCTTCTCAGCTTCACGGTTCAATTTTTTAGTAGGGAGTCGTCATCCTCGCGCAGCGGGGATCCAGCTCTTAAAGTTTTATCATTCTTAACTAATTTCATCGTAGAACCATGACCGCAAACTTTATCCATCTCCGCATGCACACCGAATTCTCGCTGGTCGATAGTTTGGTGCGAATTAAGAAGCTCGTTAAGCGCGTGGGCGAATTAAATATGCCTGCGTGCGGCATTAGCGATCAATGTAATTTTTATGGGCTGATTAAATTCTATAAAGCTGCGCAAGGTGCAGGCATAAAACCCATTATTGGCAGTGATTTTTGGGTGGCGAGTAGCGATAGCGAAGGCAAGCCGACGATCATTACCTTACTGGCCATGAACAACACTGGCTATAAAAATATTATTGAATTAATTTCACGCGCTTGGCGTCAAGGCCAACAGCAAGGTGTTGCTTATATCCAACGTGAATGGGTGAGCGAATTTAGTGAAGGTTGCATTGCGCTTTCTGGCGGAAAGTTTGGCGATGTAGGTATGTGCTTGCTTGCGGGGCGCGCTGAGCAAGCACAAGAATTATTGCATGCCTGGATGAGCGATTTTCCCAACCGTTTTTATATTGAGTTACAGCGTACAGGTCGTGAGAACGATGAAAGTTATTTGCACTCCGCTGTTGCACTTGCCGATGCCATGCAATGCCCAGTGGTTGCAACTAACGATGTGCGTTTTTTAAATCGCGATGAATTTGAAGTGCACGAAGCGCGCGTTTGCATCAGTGAAGGCCGCACGCTCGACGATCCACGTCGTGAGCGTCGTTACAGCGAGCAACAATATTTGCGCTCGGCAGAAGAAATGACTGAGTTGTTTAGCGATATTCCAGAAGCGCTAGAAAATACGCTCGAAATCGCCAAGCGTTGTACCGTTAATATTCAAATGGGCAAATACTTTTTGCCGGAATACCCCATTCCCGAAGGCATGACTGAAGGCGACTTTTTTAGAAAAATCTCTGAAGAAGGTTTAGATAAACGCCTCGAAAGAATTCTCGATAAATCTGCTCCTGATTACGCCGAGCGCCGCAAAGTTTACGATGACCGTTTGAAATTTGAGTTGGATATTATTATCCAAATGGGATTCCCCGGTTATTTCCTCATCGTAATGGACTTTATCCAGTGGGCGAAAGATCACGGCATTCCGGTTGGGCCGGGGCGTGGATCGGGTGCGGGTTCGCTCGTTGCCTATGTATTGTTGATTACGGACCTCGATCCATTGCAATACGATTTGCTGTTCGAACGTTTCCTCAATCCGGAACGTGTGTCCATGCCCGACTTCGATATCGATTTCTGTATGGATGGTCGCGACCGAGTAATTTCCTATGTGGCCGACAACTATGGCCGCGATGCGGTAAGCCAGATCATCACCTTCGGTACCATGGCCGCCAAAGCGGTGGTGCGCGATGTGGCGCGTGTACAAGGTAAGTCCTACGGCTTGGCCGACAAGCTCTCCAAAATGATTCCGCCCACGCCGGGCATGACGCTCGCGCAGGCTTTGGAAGAGGAGCCGCAGCTTAAAGAGTTTTTGGCTATAGATAGCGACGGCCAAGAAATTTGGGAGATGGCGGTTCAGCTGGAAGGCTTAACGCGAAACGTCGGCAAGCACGCCGGCGGTGTGGTAATCGCACCCACCAAACTCACGGATTTTGCGCCGCTGTTTAGTGACGAAAGCGGCGGCGGCCTCGTAACCCAATTCGATAAAAACGATGTGGAAGAAGCCGGTTTGGTGAAGTTCGACTTCCTCGGCTTGCGCACGCTCACCATCATCGATTGGGCGCGCATTATGATCGACAAGCAGCGCGCTCGCTTGGGCGAAGAGCCACTCGACATCAGTGCTATTCCGCTCGACGATGCGGCGACCTTTTCGCTGTTGAAGCGCGCTGAAACTACCGCAGTATTCCAGCTTGAATCGCGCGGTATGAAAGACCTGATTAAGCGCCTGCAGCCGGATAACGTGGAAGACCTGATCGCATTAGTAGCGCTCTTTCGCCCCGGTCCGCTTGAGTCGGGCATGGTGGATGACTTTATCAACCGTAAGCATGGCCGCGCGCAGGTTGCGTATCCTGACGCAAAATTCCAGCATCACACTCTCAAACCGGTGCTTGAGCCGACTTACGGCGTTATCGTTTACCAAGAGCAGGTAATGCAGATTGCGCAGGTGTTGGCGGGCTATACGCTTGGCGGCGCGGATATGCTGCGTCGCGCCATGGGTAAGAAAAAGCCCGAGGAAATGGCCAAGCAGCGTTCGGTGTTTGAAGACGGCGCTAAGTCCATGGGCGTTGACCCGGAACTGGCGATCAAGATCTTTGATCTGGTGGAAAAATTTGCGGGCTACGGCTTTAACAAATCGCACTCCGCGGCCTATGCGATAGTTTCCTATCAAACCGCATGGCTCAAAGCCCATTATCCAGCGCACTTTATGGCGGCGACCATGTCGTCGGATATGGATAAAACCGACAAGGTGGTGACCTTCATTGAAGAATGTCGCCACATGAAATTGAAGCTCTTGCCGCCGGATGTTAACTCCGGCGAATTCCATTTCACGGTGGATGAAAAGGGCAACATCATTTACGGTTTGGGTGCGATCAAAGGCTTGGGCGAAGGCCCCGTTGAATCGATTATCGCAGCGCGTAACGAAGGCGGGCCGTTTAAAGATTTGTTTGATTTCTGTGCCCGTGTCGATCCGCGCAAGGTCAATAAACGCGCGTTGGAAGCAATTATTCGCTCAGGCGCAGCAGACAATTTGGGGCCGACGATTGGCTCGCCCCAGCACAATATCGATCACGACCGCGCCGTTATGTTTGCCTCCATGAGTGAAGCAGTGAAAACCGCTGAGCAAGCGGCGGCTAATACCAATGCGGGCATGATGGATTTATTTGGCGAAGTCATGGCGAGCGATTCGGCCAATACCGATGTCTATGCCGACTTCCGCCGTGTTCGTACTTGGACGATGAAAGAGCGTCTGCACGCAGAAAAAGAAACGCTGGGTCTCTACCTCACTGGTCACCCCATCGACGAATATGAAAGCGAGTTACCGCATTTGGTGAGCTCACGTATTGCTGAGCTCAAGCCAGATAAATACGAAGCGCGCGGCGAGAAAGGCAAGGGCGATGATAAGGCGCGCCAATCGGTTGCAGGTTTGGTTGTCGCCCAGCGCACCATGAAAACCAAGCGCGGCGATACCATGGCGTTTGTGACTTTGGATGACCGCACTGGCCGTATCGAAATTGCAGTCTTTGCTGATACCTATTTGAACTGTCGCGATGTGCTGCTGAAAGATGGTCTCTTGGTTATTGCTGGTCAGGTGAGCGTTGATGACTTTAGCGGCATGCTCAAGATGCGCGCCATCACCATTCGCCCGCTCGCTGAGTTGCGTGAAGAGCGGGCGCGTGAGCTTTCTGTGGAGTTGGAATCCGGTGCTTTGCCAGCCAATTTCGTTCGTCAAATATCCGAAATTCTGGAGCCTTACCGCAGTACGCCGAATCAGCCGGCGCGCGTTCCTCTGGTGATTGATTACCGCCGTAGCAACGCCAAAGCCCAGCTCAAATTAGGAGCGGGTTGGAATATTCGCCCCGAGGACGAACTCTTGCAGCGATTGCGTGATAGCTACGGCACTGGCAAAGTGAAGTTGATTTATTAAATGGCTGCTGTTTAGTTGGGTTGCTAAACGCTGATTTTTTGAGCAATGTCGGTGTGCTGGAGTAGGCTAAATCGCTGAAAATCAGCATAAATAGTCGACTAAATGCGACATTTCGCGTAAGGTAGCGACCCAATTATCGCGCCGTTTTAGCTCCATACAAAACTAAGATTAGCGGCGGCGCAGCATCAGAATTTACGTGGTAGCGCCCTCTACCCACAACAGAGCCAATAACTGCTATGAATCTGAATTATCTGGATTTTGAACAGCCCATTGCCGAACTTGAAGGCAAGATTGAAGAATTACAGCTGGTTGGCAACTCTAGCGATATCAATATCGCCGATGAAATTGCCAAGCTGCGCCAAAAAAGCAGCAAGCTCACCGAAAGCATTTACAGCAAGCTCACACCATGGGACATCGTAAAGATTGCCCGTCACCCGCAGCGCCCTTATACCTCTGACTATATCCCGCGTTTGTTTACCGATTTTGATGAGCTGCACGGCGACCGCCATTTTGGTGATGACAAGGCGATTATTGGTGGTGTAGCGCGTTTGGATGGCAAGCCAGTGATGGTGATTGGCGAAGAAAAAGGCCGTACAGTTGCAGATAAGGTGATGCGCAATTTCGGTATGCCCAAGCCAGAAGGCTACCGCAAAGCTTTGCGTTTAATGGAAATGGCCGAGCGTTTTAAAATGCCGGTGATTACTCTTATTGATACCCCCGGAGCTTACCCAGGTATCGATTCAGAAGAGCGTGGTATTTCAGAATCTATCGCGCAAAACCTCGCGGTTATGTCGCGTTTGCGCACGCCCATTATTTGCACCGTAATTGGTGAAGGTTCTTCCGGTGGCGCGCTTGCAATTGGTGTGGGCGATCAGCTCAACATGTTGCAGTATTCAACTTACTTTGTAATTTCTCCCGAAGGCTGCGCCAATATTATTTGGAAGACTGTTGCCAAAGCGCCAGAAGCTGCGCAGGCGATGGGTGTGACTTCAAAAATTTTGCAGGAATTGGGCATTGTTGATGAAACCATTCCTGAGCCGCTGGGTGGTGCGCATCGCGATATAGATTCAATGGCGAGCAATCTGCGCGAGCGTTTAATACAACAAGTGGATAAGCTCAGTAAAGAGCCGCTCGACTCTTTATTAGAGCGCCGCTATCAACGCTTGATGAGCTACGGTAATCCGTAAAATAAAAAATATTTAAAAAAGCCGCTGACAACCTCAGCGGCTTTTTTGTTTGCTAGCCGAGTTTGTCTGCTAGGCTTAGCTGACAATATTCATAAGAAGGAGTTATTGGTTTAATGAAAATATCCGCTGCGTTTTTCTGTGCCTTTTTGATATCCATCTCAACTGCTTGTAACCTCACTCCAGCAAATCATAATAAATTTGAGCGCAAGCTTGAACCCTATTTAGAACAGAGCTACGCAGCTTTGCGCAAACACCAAATCAGCGCAGTGAATTACCAGCTGCATATTGATTTGGATGAGGTATCTACCTCATTCAACGGCGACATTGCGATTGATTTCACCTTGGCTAAAAATAACAAAATGCCCGTGACGGTGGATTTTGATGGTGGTGACGTTTTATCGGTTGAGCTCAACGGCAAGCCCGTGAAATGGCAATACGAAAAATGGTTTATCAGTTTTTCACCGGAATTATTTACAGCGGGAAAAAATAATTTACGCATTCGCTACAGTCACCCTTTTGCAACGGCGGGCGATGGTTTACATCGCTACAAAGACAAAGAAACTGGCAACGTTTATCTGTACAGTAATTTCGAACCTTTTAATGCACACAAAATGTTTCCGCATTTTGATCAACCGGATATTAAAGCAAGTTACCTGCTTGATGTAATTGCACCGCAAAAATGGCAAGTTGTCTCTAGTGCGCGTGAAACTAGCATCGAAGCGCAGGGCAATAAAAAACATTGGATTTTTCCGAAAAGCCCAATCATGGCGTCATACGTATTTTCATTGCACGCCGGTGATTATGCAGTGTGGGAAGATAAAGCAGGCGATATTCCCTTGCGCTTATTTGCTCGCCAAGAATTGGCGCAATACGTTAATTATAAAGAATGGTTTTTGTTTACTCAGCAATCCTTTGAGTTTTACAACAAGTACTTTAATTATCCCTACCCATTCGTTAAGTACGATCAATTAGCGGTTCCTGATTTCAATAGTGGTGCCATGGAAAATATTGGCGCAGTGACTTTCAACGAGGCCTATATTAGCCGAGGTCAAAAAACTTATTTACAACGCATGCGTCACGGCAATGTTATTTCCCACGAAATGGCGCACATGTGGTTTGGTGATTTGGTGACTATGGATTGGTGGAATGGCCTTTGGCTCAACGAAAGTTTTGCAACCTATATGGCATCGCTCCAGCAAGCAAATAACTCTGAATTTAAAGACGATGCTTGGAGTATTTTTTACGCGGACATGAAGCAGTGGGCTTACACCACTGACCAACAAGTTACTACCCATGCGATTGAATTACCAGTTGCCAATACAGTGGTGGCATTTACCAATTTCGATGGTATTACTTACGGCAAGGGCGCATCAGTATTGAAGCAATTGGCAGTCTATGTTGGCGAAGAAAATTTCCGCCAAGGTGTTGCGTCCTATTTAAAAAAATATGCTTACACCAATACACGCTTAAAAGACTTTATGGATGAAGTTGCTGCGCCAGCAAAACAAAATTTGTCGGGTTGGTCGCAAGAGTGGTTGTATAACGCGGGCCTTAATACCATTTCGGTAGATTATTCCTGTGTTGGTGAAGGTGCGCAGGCGAAAATTAAACATTTCGATATTTTGCAAACCGCACCCAAGGCTAACCCTGTGTTGCGTAGCCAGCGTGTACAGGTGGGGTTGTATGATTTGCGCGATGGTAAATTAGTATCCGCAAATCTTCTGCCGGTTAAGTACCAAGGTGCGCGCACTCGTGTTAAAGAAGCAGAAGGTTTAAGTTGTCCCGCATTTATTTATCCCAATATTGAAGATTGGGGTTACGTAAAAATAACTCTAGATACAAAATCTCGCCAGCTGTTGCAACAGCATATTGGTGAGTTTGATGTGAACTTGCGAAAAATGCTCTGGCAAAATGTGTGGGACGATGTTGAAGATATAAAAATGTCTTTAACGGAATACCTGACGTTTGTGCAACAAAATATTGGTGCAGAAACAGATTTCCAATTGGTGGGCGGTATTTTGGCTAAGTTACAAACTGCGGCTTATTATTTCTGGTTAACCCAACAGGCCGGTCAAGATCACCAACAAGAGTTGGTGGCGTTGGAAAAAATTGCACAGCAACAAGTTGCGCGCGCGGGTGAAGCATCTAATTTTCAACGGGTAGCCTTTGATGCTTATGTAGCCTTAATCGTTACGCCTGCAGGTTTGGATAATGCGCGCAATTATTTATTGAATAAAGATTTACCCAAAGGATTTGTGCTGGATCAAGATCGCCGTTGGGCACTCTTGCGCAAGCTTAATCAATTCCAATTTAAAGATTATCGTGAATTGACTGCGGCAGAGCAGCAAAAGGATATGTCGGATATCGGTCAGCAAATGGCGATTGTGTGCGAAGTAATTCGCCCTGAATCCGCCGTGAAAGAAAAATGGCTAACGGAATTGCTTTCGCCTGATACTCAATATAAATACGCCACGCAAAAATTGGTGATGAGAGCATTATTCCCTATCACTCAATTAAAATTGCGCGAAAGTTTTGATGAGCGAATCGTACAAAATATTCCGCAGTTACAAGCGCGCAATAATGAACGTTTCTTGTCGGTCTATGCGGAGCTTGCCAGCTCACACGCTTGCTCTAGTGCAAGCGTGCAGCGCGCAACCGATATTCGTAACCTGTACGCAAATTTGAATCCGGCGTTGGGCAAAGTGTTAATCGCCAGCGTTCAAGAGGAACAGCGTTGTCTTGATA
>JAGKXD010000135.1 GCA_021151525.1 Cellvibrionaceae bacterium
CATTAGTGTAACGACTGCCTGCAGCAATTAAATCTTTGCAAGCTGTAATGGCACCTTGAACATCACCTGCTTTTTGCGCTGCCTGAACTGCCTTTAGCTCAACGCGCTGTTCCATGAGTCGCCCCAAACGTTGATCCAAGGCTTTTGGGGTTATGGGCTTTGCCAAATAGGCGTCCGGCTCATAGTCGTAAGCCGCCATGATGATGCTTTTGCTGTTTTCTGCAGATACCAATATGAACAAACTATCAGAGCAGGGATTGTCTGTGGTGCGCAATTCTTCCAGTACTTGCTGGCCACTTTTGCCTTTACCCAAATTGTTATCACATAAAATCAAATCGTAGGCGCGTGCCCTGCAAAAACGCAATGCTTCTTCTCCGGAAGCAGCAGAGTCTACATTGCCGACGCCCAAATCCATCAGCATTTTATAAAGCGTGCCGCGAAAATTCTCAAAATCATCAATAATGAGCGCGTGCATCTTGTAATAGCCAAGATCAGCCATTAGTCCGCCTCCTTAGGGGAAATCAGACTAAGAATAGCCCAGTATTGGCAGGTCGCTAGGCATTTGGGAATTAGAATCCTTCATTCCCAGCGGGTATTAATACCTAACGGTTACGGCAGCGCGAGTAAAATAACTGGTTTCCACCCAGCATATTGGCGCCAACCAATAACAGGGAAACATGATGACGGGTTCTACATAGATTGATATCCGGGCTGACACAGCCAATCACCAGGGTTAATGATCCAAATTTCTGGCGTTGCCCCTGACGATCCAGGCTGCAGTAATCTGCGCGCTGGCCGGGAATCAGGTTCGCGCTAGTGGCGATGAACTCCCGCAAAATCGTCTCGAAGCTCAGTTGCCAATCTGGACTGCGCAAGACCAGAATAAAATCGTCACCGCCAACGTGGCCGATGAAATCCTGTTGCCGTTAACGGCGCCACATAAATACGGCTGAGAAGTAGAATAACCTCATCGCCCCGTAACCACAGGTATTATTGAAGGGTTTGAAGAGATTAACCACAAACTCTTGCTTCAACATTTCCGCGCGACTCACCATGCCGAGCGCATTTTCACCATCAACCACAGGAACACAGGTCAGGCGAACATCGACCCGAAACATTTTGACCAGACTCTCTGCTGAGGATTGCGGAGATACATGCACTGAATCTACGACTATCTCACCCGCTGTACGCACAAAATGGTCTTGATAGCGACGCAACAATACAGCAGATAACGGCAAAATTTGTGCGGATAATTCCGCAACAGGGGTCTGGCTTTCCGTTCACAAACTACAGGCTGACTCACGTGTAATTCGAAAGGGTTTATCCCGATACTTCAGGGGATTATCATGCGAACTGCGAATCAAGACCTCATAGCCAATAATGCGCGGATTTTCCAGCGCCATAATCGGCTGAAAAACTGGTTTTAGTAGTTTTAAGTCAAATCAGTTGACGTAATTCCTTTTCAACGTGATTTGGGTAAACACAGTACTCTGCAAAGTCATAGAAGTAACAACTTGTTAAGAAATGGAACACTGCGAATAACCTCGGGAAAAGATGAGAGTTTTATGAATTCAGGAATTGGTTGTCATTCGCGCCTAGGGGTACAATACAATCCAGTCAATATCTTGCGTAATTA
Source organism: Cellvibrionaceae bacterium (assembly GCA_021151525.1). GTDB lineage: Bacteria > Pseudomonadota > Gammaproteobacteria > Pseudomonadales > Cellvibrionaceae > Cellvibrio. The sequence continues at coordinate 1,637 of JAGKXD010000135.1, forward strand.
CGCCACAAAACAGTTAATAACATGCAAAATCACCAGCCAGATACCATCTATGCAAATCCACTGGCAGAAGTTAGCCGCTTCGCCTTCGATCAACGAGTAGTTGACGTATTTCCAGATATGATCAAACGCTCGGTTCCGGGGTATGCCACTATCATCAATATGATTGGCAACCTTGCCGAGCGTTATGCCCAGGCTAATAGCAACTGCTATGACCTGGGTTGCTCCTTGGGTGCTGCCACTTTAGCTATGCGTCATCGCATTCAGGCAGCTGACTGCAAAATTATCGGCGTAGATAACTCCGCGGCAATGATTTCCCGCTGCCAGCAGGTTATTGCTGCAGACAGCGGAGAGGTTCCTGTTGAACTCATTGAGGCCTCCATCCAAGATATCAACATCAGTAATGCATCTATGGTGGTGCTGAACTTCACGCTGCAGTTTATTGTGACTGAAGAGCGCCATAACGTATTACGCAATATTTGTGCTGGATTGAACGAAGGTGGAGTGCTCATTGTTTCGGAAAAAGTAGTATTTGATGATGAACCCCACCAACAACTGATGACTGAACTACACCACAATTTCAAACGCGCGAATGGTTATAGCGACCTTGAAATTGCACAAAAACGCGCAGCGATTGAAGATTATTTAATTCCTGAAACACTCGATACCCATCGCCAACGTTTGCGTGCAGCAGGTTTTAGCAGCGTAGATGTCTGGTTCCAATGTTTTAATTTTGCCTCGCTGATCGCGATCAAATAATTTGTTTGCTAAAGGGTTTTATATCTGTGACTCGCATTAACTACAATCAGCTACTCGACGCATTAAAATCCACATCGTTGGCTAACTGGGCTGAACAATTGCCAGGACAAATTGAAAGAGGTCTGTGCGAAAAGCGCTATGGCGATTTAGCTGGCTGGAAACAATCCCTGGAAAAGCTGCCAGAGGTTACGCAAAGTTTTATTGAGTTAGATAAAGAAGTTCGCATCGGTCAAGCAGCAGATTGTACTGAGGAAACCCGAGCGCATATTAAATCTGTACTACAAGAATTAATTCCCTGGCGCAAAGGCCCCTACTTTGTCCACGACACTCATATAGATACCGAATGGCGGTCGGACTGGAAGTGGGATCGCGTATTACCTCACCTCACCCCATTAAATGATCGTTTAATACTGGATGTAGGTTGCGGCAATGGCTACCACTGTTGGCGCATGCTGGGAGCCGGTGCTAAACGCGTAATTGGGATAGACCCCTCACCGCGTTTTATTGTGCAATTTTTTATGATTAAACATTTTGCAGGAATGAATTACCCTGTCGATGTTTTACCATTAGGTATCGAGGATTTACCCGAGAAATTGCTCGCATTCGATACGGTTTTTTCGATGGGGGTTTTTTATCATCGCCGCTCTCCTATGGATCATCTACTCGAATTAAAAAACACCCTGCGCCCAGGCGGACAGTTGGTTTTGGAAACATTGGTGATTGAAGGAAAACTGGGCGATGTACTTGTGCCGGAAGGTCGCTACAGCATGATGAACAATGTCTGGTTTTTGCCAAGCTGCGACACCATGTTGTCCTGGTTGCGCAAAATGGGATTTAGCAATCCACGTGTAGTGGATGTGTGTACCACCACCATCGAAGAACAACGCGCAACTGAATGGATGCGTTTTCATTCACTGCCGGAATTTTTGCACCCCGATAACCCTGCACTGACTGCAGAAGGTCACCCGGCACCAATGCGCGCCGTGTTCGTTGCTGAGGCATAAAACAACATGGGGCACTCGATGGTGCCCCTTGTTACTCAGATATATCAACTATTTCCTAGAGCTTGTATCCATCCTCTTCGTGCAAGCTCAAATCCAATCCGATCGTTTCTTCTTCTTTGCTAACACGCAGCCCCGCAGTCAAGACGCCCGTTAACTTAAGCAATATATAGGTAACAACGGCGGTATAAATGAACGTCACTACCACCCCGAGTAATTGCACACCCAACTGCTGCCCCATTGAATTAATTCCAGCTGCAAAACCTTGTCCACTGAACGCACCCAATTCTGTTGAAGCGAAAATGCCGGCGAGTATCGTGCCCAGCACCCCACCAATACCATGTACAGGGAACACATCGAGTGAGTCGTCGATTTTCCACACTCGCTTCACTAAATGGGTCATGATGAAACAAATAACACCTGCTGCCAATCCAATAACTAACGCACCACCAGGACCAACATAGCCGGAAGCAGGCGTAATAGTACCCAACCCGGCAACCATACCGGTCACAATACCCAATACGCTTGGCTTACGAAAACGTACCCACTCAATCGTCATCCACGCCAAAGCACCTGCTGCAGCTGAAATATGAGTCACTAACATGGCCATCGCCGCATTGCCGTTAGCGGCCAGTGCACTACCCGCATTGAAACCAAACCAACCAACCCAGAGCATGCCAGCACCGGTTACAGTCATTGTCATATTATGCGGGGGCATAGCAGTGGTAGGAAAACCATTTCGCTTTCCAATAACTACAGCCGCCACCAAAGCCGCAACACCCGCAGTGATATGAACGACAGTACCCCCGGCAAAATCCAGCAACCCCTTGGCAAATAGCCAACCAGAACCAGCCCACACCCAGTGACATACCGGGATATAAACTGCAAACAACCATAGGCCAGAGAAAAGCAACATGGACGAAAATTTCATTCGTTCCGCAAAAGCGCCAACAATTAGCGCCGGGGTGATAATTGCAAAAGTCATTTGGTACATAGCGTGAAGACTGAGGGGAATATCTCCGGCCAATGCATCTTCAGTAATGTTGGCCATAAAAACCATACTTAAATCGCCAATCCAAGGGTTGCCTGTACCAAATGCCAGGCTATACCCCGCAATTAACCAAAGCAGTGAGACTAGACAGGCAATCGCAAAACATTGCATAAGCACCGACAATATATTTTTAACACGAACCAAGCCGCCATAAAAAAGCGCCAAGCCGGGCAACGTCATAAACAGCACCAATGCTGTAGATGTCAGTATCCACGCCGTATTCGCACCATTCAGCTCTGACTCTTGAGCCCAAATCAGTGGACTCATGAGTGCCGGAACCGCACCAAGCGCGGCACAAACAAAACTTCTCTTCTTCATACTTACCCCATAACGATTATTATGTTTACATGAATTCCAGTCTCAGGAATAAATGCTTCATTTTGAAACAGACGCCTAGTTTTACAGACGATATTTAGGTAAAAAACTTTAATCGCCACACATAATTCGCACTAATTGTGGGCGAAAAAACACTATTGGGCGGCTGTAAACAAAAATGAATCACTTTTAAGCAATTATTAATCCAGATTAATTTAATTGCGTAATATCAATAAGATGGAGCAATTCAAATAATCCCAAACAAAGAATATTGCACCATATAAAAACATCAATAATCGCTTGTGCACCAAATGCGACCACAGCATAAAGACAACTAATTGGAATATATGACGTAGAATGACTACTCCGTTTGCCTCAAGCATTATCATCAAACTATGAATTACTGGACAACTCTAGCTGCGCTCTCAGTAGCAATTTCATTTATTCTTACAAAAATAGTAATCATCTTACTGGGTAAGCGACTTGCAGATACCCCCAGTCATCGCAGCTCTCATAAGCAACCAACTCCGCGAGGAGGCGGTTTGGCGATAGCATTATCCTGCGCCGTAACCTATTCTTGGTTGTGGATCTCCCATCCGAACCAAGCACCTGATTTTTTACTTATCGCACTCCCCATAGCCATGGCAATTTTGGGGCTAGTCGATGATTTTATTAATCTGAAGATTCGGCTCCGATTACTAATCCAGCTCATTCTCGCAGCAATAGGAATTCAGCATTGCCTTGCGGATACAACATGGCCGCTACTGAATATTGTTTTGGTGGGCGGATTGCTGATATTGGTACTTGCTTGGTCTACCAATTTGTACAATTTTATGGATGGTATTAACGGAATAGCTGCACTGCAAGCAATCTACACTTGCTTGTCCATGGGAAGCATATTGCTCCACTGCGGAATCGGTACGGAGGCAATTACCTTATTATTAATTATTGGCTTTGCTTGCGTAGGCTTTCTGTATTGGAATTTTCCGAAAGCGAAAATATTTATGGGTGATACAGGAAGCCTATTTTTAGGATTTATATTCGGATTGTTGGCCGTAAAAACCAGCTTAAACTCATTAGAAGTTGCTACAGCATGGTTAATTGTGATGGCGGTTTTCATTTGTGACTCTAGTTATACGCTTTGCATTCGCCTCCTGAGCGGCCAAAAATTTTACCTGCCTCATCGCAGTCATAGCTACCAAAAGCTTGCCTTACAACTTGGTTCACACGGCAAGGCATCGCTATTAATATCTGTAATAAATCTGTTTTGGCTATATCCAATCGCGTTTCTAACTGTCGCAACATTTATACATCCAACATTAGCGCTAATTCTTGCTTATACCCCACTAATTATAATTTCTATAAAACTCAAAGCAGGGATACCATCTAACTAACCCGATTCAGGGCAGCTCGTGGAGGATCTTGCTCCTCGGCCAGCTCCCTGTTGTACTCGAGCGGCATCTCTCGCAACATAAGCTTAATTTTATTCGCTTCATCCATTTCACATGCAAGCTTTAAGTTTTTTAAAAAAGCATCCATCTCCCTCCATGAAACAGACTGCTCCAATGCTTTAAAAATTCGCGGATGATCTGTTGCAAAAACATTATCGCCAATCAAAAGCTCTTCATATAACTTTTCACCTGGACGCAATCCGCTGTATTGAATCTCAACATCACCTTCAGGATTGGCGGCATCGCGCACAGACAGGCCCGACAGATGAATCATACGCAATGCCAAATCAACGATTTTTACCGGCTCTCCCATATCCAAAACAAACACATCCCCCCCCTTACCCATAGCACCCGCCTGAATTACAAGCTGAGAGGCTTCTTTAATTGTCATGAAGTAGCGGATAATTTCGGGGTGAGTAACGGTAACTGGTCCACCATTTTTAATTTGCTTGCGAAACAAGGGAACAACTGAGCCAGAAGACCCAAGAACATTACCAAAGCGCACCATTACAAATCGGGTAACCCCTTGTCGCTGGGCAATGCTTTGTAAAATTAGCTCTGCCAAACGCTTTGAGGCTCCCATTACATTGGTAGGGCGCACAGCCTTATCGGTTGATATAAGTACAAATAAACCAACGCCAGCAGCAACCGCAGCCTCTGCACAACAGAGAGTGCCAAGCACATTGTTCTTTATACCCTCAACAATATTTGATTCAACTAGCGGGACATGCTTATAGGCCGCAGCATGATAAATAGTATTTACCTTGTAACGATTGAACACAGATTTTAAAAAGGTGCCATTTTGAACCGAGCCTAGCAATGGAACTATGGAAACCAGCGGCAAATTGCGAGAAATTAACTCTTGCTCTAATGCATACAAACTATATTCGTTATGATCCAGCAGAATTAAGGTTGTCGGCTTGCAGTCGATAATTTGTCGGCATAACTCACTGCCTATTGAGCCTCCGGCACCGGTCACCATAACAACTTTATCAGTAATCGCCTCCTCCATTAGATCAGATAAAGGCTGAACGGAATCGCGACCGAGCAAATCCTCAACATCAACATCGCGCACATTTTCTATATGCGCACGACCAGACAAAATATCTCCCATATCAGGAATAGTTTGAACATTGATATGAAACTTCTCCAGTCGCTTGATAATTTCAAGCCGAAGACTATGAGGGGTTCGCCCGAGAGCAAGCAGCACTTTAACTGCTAAGGTGCTGGCAATTAGCTGCGGCAAATCAGTTGGAGAATGGATTTTTATATTGGCGAGAAGTGTTCCATGTAATGATGAGTTGTCATCAACAAATGCGACCACTCTGTAACCCGTATCCTGAAGCGCAAGCATTAACTGATGACCGGTTCTCCCTGCCCCATAAATAATAACAGGCACCATATCACTTGGAGGCAAAGCGCCCATTTTTAAAATCACATGACGAATTAAGAGTCTCGGTCCGCCGATTAATACCAGCATCAATCCGATATAAATAAATGGAACCGAGCGCGGAATTTTGGAGTAAGTAAGAAAGCCAGAAACAGCCAGAGTCACACCAGATAGAAGCACACAAATAATTATTGTAACTATTGCGGGCTGAGTCATATACCGCAAAATCGCACGATACATTCCGGATTTGATAAAAATTGCCAGACTGGTAATCAGGGTAATTAATAAGGCAGCCAGCTCCTTACTGGTTATTACCAGATCAAAAGTCCCCAACCTAATACAGTTAGAAAGGTAAACGCCTAAAACTATAGCAAAGGAGTCATAACAAAGAGATATTACCCGCTTAGTTGCACGCGAAGCCTCAAGTAACTTAATTAACATAGATGGGCCTCGAAACAACCACTCGCCATCATCCGGAAGGCGGCTAAAGCAAAAGGAAAGAAAGTAATCCGCTATTTATTGATACTTTCGTTTACCCGATCGCGCATTTCCTTTCCTGGTTTAAAATGCGGGACGTATTTACCCTCGAGAACAACCGCCTCACCCGTTTTAGGGTTCCGGCCTGTGCGAGGGGCACGATAATGAAGAGAGAAACTACCGAATCCGCGAATCTCTATGCGCTCTCCTGAAGCCAAGATATCGGACATATAATCCAACAACAACTTGACCGACATTTCCACATCTTTAATAGTTAATTGATTTTGCTTTTCGGTAATGTATTCAATTAATTCTGACTTGGTCATAACCTGCTTCTCTTTTAATGATAAAGATTACAAAACGCAAATTTTCAGAAATATACAACTCGCGAACAACAAATATAACCCAATAACGATAGGTTAACTCGACCAAGTAACCGTGGCTAGCAGGGCTAGCCACGTTACCGCAAAGATTACTCTTTGTTTTGCATTTGCGCTTTGATCAGATCACCCAAGGTTGCAGGAGCAGCCTGATCTGACTGCTTGTTGGAAAGCTCTTTCATTGCAGCCTTCTCATCTTCTACATCTTTAGATTTCACTGACAGGTTGATGCTGCGATTCTTGCGGTCCACTGCAATAATCTTAGCCTCTACCTCATCACCAACTTTCAACAAGTTGCGCGCATCCTCTACTTTCTCACGGCTCAATTCTGATGCTTTCAATACAGCCTCAACATCATCAGCCAAGGTGATTACAGCAGCTTTAGCTTCAACTTCTTTCACGATACCTTTAACAACAGCCCCTTTGTCATTCACTGAAACATATTCAGAGAACGGGTCGGTTTCCAGTTGCTTTATCCCCAAAGAAATGCGCTCGCGCTCTGGATCGATGGCCAATACCACAGTTTCAAGCTCGTCGCCCTTCTTGTACTTGCGAACGGCTTCTTCGCCTGCTTCGTGCCAGCTGATGTCTGACAAATGAACCAAACCGTCAATGCCGCCATCAAGACCAATAAAAATACCGAAGTCGGTGATTGACTTGATCTTACCGCTGATCTTGTCACCCTTCGCACAGGTGCGAGCAAACGCATCCCATGGATTTTCCTGGCATTGCTTCAGACCGAGAGAGATACGACGACGCTCTTCATCGATATCCAGAACCATAACTTCAATTTCATCGCCCAATTGCACAACTTTTGAAGGATGGATGTTCTTGTTAGTCCAATCCATTTCAGAAACGTGGATCAGACCTTCAACGCCTTCTTCCAGTTCAGCGAAGCAACCGTAGTCAGTCAGATTGGTCACTTTAGCCTTCACGCGAGCACCTTCCGGATAGCGCTTAGTGATAGCTACCCATGGGTCTTCACCCAATTGCTTCAAGCCCAAGGATACACGATTACGCTCACGATCAAACTTCAGAACTTTAACGTCGATTTCATCACCAACATTTACGATCTCTCCTGGATGCTTGATGCGCTTCCAAGCCATATCAGTGATGTGCAACAGGCCATCTACACCACCCAGATCAACGAATGCACCGTAGTCGGTAAGGTTCTTAACGATACCCTTAACTGCTTGACCTTCTTGCAACGTAGCCAGCAGCTCATCGCGCTCAACAGAGTTGGCTTGTTCCAATACAGCACGACGGGAAACAACTACATTGTTACGCTTTTGGTCCAGCTTGATAACTTTGAATTCCAGCTCTTTACCTTCGAGGTGAGTAGTTTCGCGCACCGGACGAACATCTACCAAAGAACCTGGG
>JAGKXD010000043.1 GCA_021151525.1 Cellvibrionaceae bacterium
GCGCGAGGATGACGACTCCCTTTCTAAAAGTATTCTTAAAAATAATCAAAGTTATTCCCTGTAGCATAAACCTTTTATGTGAAACCCATGGACAGCGATACCCGATTTTTAGAAAAACTCCGTCGTGAAATTGCTCCCGGAAAATTGGAGTGGATCGGTTTACGCACCGAGCGTCGCGGCGAAATAAATATTGTCGAGCGCGCGCAAGCAAAAATCGGTTTAGGTTTAGATGGCGATCACCGCTGCTTAAAAACTCCCGGCTCTGCGCGCCAAGTCACCATCATCAGCCGCGAATATATTCATCAAATTGCACAGCAATTAGAAATGGATTTTATCGAACCAACACTTCTACGTCGCAATCTGATTATTTCTGGTATGAATATGAATTTGCTGCGCTTCCAGCGTTTGCAAATCGGCGAAGTTATTTTCGAAACCTCAGCACTCTGCGACCCCTGCTCGCGCATGGATGAAAATCTCGGCAAAGGTGGTGCAGCAGCTATGTTTGGTTACGGCGGCTTGTGCGCGAAAATAATTCAGGGTGGATGGATTGCAGTGGGGGATGAAGTGGTGCGATTAGAATCGAGTTGTTGATTTTATTCAGTGCATAAAAAAAGCCTATGGCGGTTAACGCCATAGGCTTTTTTGTTTTTACTTGAGCGCGGCGTTAGCAGCGAGCTCTTTTTTCACTTGTGCTAATACTGCGGTAGCGGCTCTATTTGCAGCGAGCGCAAAATTACCCATCAGTTCACTATTGGTTGCGGTGCCTTCACCCACAAATGATTTGTCCAAAATTAACGTGCCTGCTTGATCGTAGGCTTTACATTGAACAGTGATGGTGAATTTATCGGCTGGCCAAATCAACAAGCTTGAACCAGAAGAAGTGCTGTTGAACTTAGGTTCAAACACTAAACTGATTCCATCTGCTTTCATTTTTTGAGCATCATGGCTTGCTTCAAGCACTTTTACAGTTTCGTAAGATTCATTCAGCGCACTGAAAAAACCATACTCCATGTCTTTGGTTAACTGATAAGAAACTTTATCGCCACCGCCACCAGGAGTGGTGTTTTTTACTGCTTTATCGGCTGCTGAAACATAATAGCCCACTACGGTTTTGCTCTTGGTTTGAGTGCTTGTAGGAACTTGGTCGGGAGTAATTTTAATGTTGTGCGCACAACCAGAAATTAAAACAACAGAGAGTAAGCAAAGTAATTTTTTCATTTTTTACATCCTTATTTAGCAATTGATTTTAAGAAGTCTTTGTCTTTGAATAAATTGGTAACCAGTGTATTTACCAATGTTGGGTACGCATTCATTGCGTTAGGAATTGCAATTGCGCCAACGAATGATGATTCCCACTCTTCGTGAGCGGTAATTTCTTTTTCAAAGATTTTTTTGCCAGCTTTGGTTACGGTGAATACGGCAGCGAGATCACCTTTGCCCGTGCCCATTGCCACATCAATATCGTTTTTGGTTAATTGAGTACCAATAACGACAGTTGATTTATCATCTAATAAACCAGCATCAGTTAATTCTTTCTTTAATGCTTGCTCAACGTAGCTAGAGTAATCGCCGTAAGGTGATTTTAGTGTGTTTCCACGCAGGCTAACGTTGTTTAGCCCAGGTTTTGCTGCAGTTGCTTTACTGACGGCAACGGGTGCTGCACCAGAGGTTTTAATTGCTTGAATGGATTTGACGCTTGGAGTGTAGCTGGGAGCCATAATTGAACAGCCAGAAAACATTAAGGCTAATAAGGCAAATGATAATAGCTTCTTCATTGAAGTTCCTTGTGTGTAGTTATTTGGTGTTAACAGTCCCATCGCTGGGGCATCGAAGACTACCAAATAGAAGCCTTGGCTGACAACTTTTGCGTTTGAGGATTCGAATCTCTTCGTAATGAAGCCGGTTTCAATAACACAGGAGTTTAATTTTTAAATTTTTTAAATGAAAAAGGGCATCAATATTGATGCCCTTTTTTTTGACTTTACAGTGGATTAATCCGCCGCCACCGCCGCCGGTTTTCCACCTTGCGGCCTGCGTGTAAACAACACCAATCCGGCGATGCCCCAACACAACCATCCTGCAATCCAGAAAAAATCCAGCGCTGACATTAAATGCGCTTGATTGCCCAACTCGCGCGTTAATACCGCAATCGATTGAGTTTGGTTTAATCCAGTCGATGCAAGGTGCTCCATGGATTCGCGCACGTTGGAATCGTAGATGCTGCTCATCTCCGCCAAGCGGGTTTGATGCAGCGCGGCATGATCATCCCAGAAAGTGGTAGTGATTGATGTAGCGAAGCTTCCGGTGATAATCCGCAAGAAATTCGACAAGCCTGAAGCCGCTGGAATTTGTTGCGGTGGTACGCCGTCCAAAATGATGGAGAGCAATGCGATAAAGAAAATAGCCATAGCGATTCCCTGTACGAGTAAAGGCATTATGTAAGCACTGTAGCTTGCATCTGCGGTGTAGCCGGCACGCATAAAGTAAGACACGCCGAACACGAAGAAGGCAAACAGTGCGAATAAACGGGTATCGAAGCGGTTCATGTATTTGGCCACAAAGGGCGAAATAAATACCGCCACTACACCACTGGGTGCGGCGATTAGCCCCGCCCAAGTTGCGTTGTAGCCGAGCCAGGTTTGCATCCACAAAGGTTGCAATACCACTGCGCCGAAGAAGACTCCGTAGCCCAAGCAAAGCGCCAAAGTACCAATGCTGAAATTGCGATTTTTAAACAGCGATAAATCAATAATCGGATGTTTCTGGCTGAACTCCCAAATCAAGAAAGCGATAAAGCCAATCAGTGCCACCAAGCTCATGACGATGATGAAACTTGAGTTAAACCAATCTGCGTCTTTGCCTTTGTCGAGCATGATTTGCAGAGCGCCTACCCATACGACCAGTAAGCCCAAGCCGATGCCGTCCACCGGCAATTTGCGCGTTGGAGTCTCTTTGTGTTTCATGCCTTGCCAGCACACAAACGCACAGAATAATCCCACTGGAACGTTAATCAAAAAGATCCACGGCCAGACGTAGTTATCGGAAATAAAGCCACCCAGAATCGGACCACAAATTGGCGCGACTAGCGTTGTCATGGACCAAACCGCCAGTGCCGCGCCTTTTTTCTCGGGCGGGAAGAGCGCCAGAAGCAATGCCTGTGAGCCCGGAATCATGGGGCCGGAAACTGCGCCCTGCAAAACGCGGAAGGCGATGAGCGATGGCAAACTCCACGCAATACCACAGAGAAAAGACGCGAGCGTAAACAGCAGAACGGCCGCCACGAAAGTGCGAACTACGCCGAAACGCTGCATCAACCAGCCGGTCAAAGGTACGGAAATACCGTTGGCGACGGCGAAAGAGGTAATTACCCATGTGCCCTGATCGGGCGACACGCCGAGGTTACCGGCGATGGTGGGAATCGAAACGTTGGCGATGGTGGTATCTAACACCTGCATAAAGGTGCCGAGCGCCAGCGCCGTGGCGACTAACCCCATGGGCAGACCGGCGCTTGGGGCGCCGGCGTTGCTATTAGCCGCTGCGGTGCTCATTAGAGAACTCCGCCTGCAGCTGATTTAGGTTCGCGACTATTGCGTTTGATAATGTCGGCGATTTTCGCATCTAGCTTGGCATCATGTTCGTTGCTCAAAACCACTTGTTGCGGCGCTGCGCGAACTTGGGTGGCGACCAATGAGCCGTCGGTGTTATGCATATCCACACTGACGCGCATAGATAAGCCCAAACGCAGCGGGTTTTTCGCCAGTTCTTGCGGGTCGAGAGCTATACGAACCGGTACGCGTTGAACGATCTTGATCCAGTTGCCCGAGGCATTTTGCGGTGGCAAGAGCGCAAAGGCCGCGCCGCTACCCGCGCCCAAACCAGCGATTTTGCCGTGATAGGTTACGTCTTTACCGTACATATCCGAGTGAACTTCAACCGGTTGACCAACGCGCATATGTTCGAGTTGAACCTCTTTGAAGTTAGCATCCACCCAGGCATTTTCGAGCGGGACTACCGCCAACAATGGCGTACCGGCGGCAATACGGCTGCCAATTTCCACGTTACGGCGCGCAACTGCGCCGCCGATAGGGGCAACAATATGAGTACGCTTCAAGGCCAAAGATGCTTGGCGCAAGCTCGCTGCCGCTGCCAGCACTTGTGGGTGGTTGGCGATGGTGGTGTTTTCTACCTGCGCATTGTTGGTTTCCAATTCTTCAGTACTAGTGGCAAGCGATGCTTCCAGCTGCGCAACTTGGTCTTTAGCGTGCTGCAATTCTTCGGCAGAAACGCCGCCTTCACCAGCAACTTTCAAGCGGCGCTGCAAATCTTCACGGGCGCTTTGCAAGGCAATTTGGCGCGCGCTAATCACAGACTTTAAACCGCTCGATTTAGAAAAGAGCCCGCGTACTGTACGTACGGTGCGCGCCAATTCGGCTTCGGCAGCCGCTACTGCAATTTGCGCATCCGCCGGGTCAAGCTCAATCAGGGTTTGGCCGCGGGTAACTTGTTGAGTGTTATCCACACCCACAGAAATCACTGTGCCCGGTACTTCGCTGGTGATTTGCACCATGTCGGAAGCTACATAGGCATCGTCGGTCTCTTCAAAATAACGTGAATGCAGGAAGTAATAGGCTGTGTAGGCGATAGTTCCCAACGCAACTGCGGCAGCCAGAATTAATAAACGCTGGTTGCGTTTGCCGTTGGTATTTGAATCATTAACTGCTGGATTATTCATGGGTGGCTCCCTGAGCGAGAACAGGATTAGAAGTAGGGTCAAAGCTGCCGCCGAAATTCAGCAGGAGCGTGACGCGAGTAATGAGTAGTTGGGTATTGAGCGAAACCAAGTCGCGGCGCGTGTTGAGCAGCTGGGTTTCCGCATTCAGCACGGTCAACTGCGAGCTCAAGCCCGCTTTGTAGCGGCTTTGTGCCAACTTGTAAGCGGCTTCAGTGGCGGCTGAGGTTTGGTTGGCTTCGGCCAATTGGCGTTTAAGCGATTCCAAACGGCTCAACTGATCGGCCACGTCGCGTACGGCTTTGAGCACCGTCTCGTTGTAACTTGCGACTGATTCATCCAGCTCGGCCGTTGCACCTATGTAGCCAGCTTTCAAGCGTTGCGAATCAAATACCGGTAAGTGAATTGCGGGGCCTGCGCCGTAAATGGTGCTGCCGGATTTGGTCAATTTATCCAAACCAACTGCTTGCAAACCGACAAAGGCTTTGAGGTTGATGTCTGGATAAAATGCCGCTTTAGCGGCTGCGCGGCCAGCGGTTGCAGCTTCAACGCGGGCTTTAGCGGCCAAAATATCAGGGCGACGTGACAGCAAATCCAGCGTCAGGGCGTTGGGCAAAGGTAAGGTTGCATCGGGCGTTATGTGTGGGCGACCGATTTTGTCGTAAGCATCTGCACCTTGGCCAGACAGTGCGGCTAAGTTGTGGATTGCCAAATCGCGTGCAATCTCTGCCTGCAAGCGTGCCGTGCGCGCTTGTGGTAACGCGGCTTCGGCGAGTTTCAGTTCCAACTGCGTATCCAAACCAGCGGCGAGGCGGCTCTTGGTCAATTTGAGCAAGGTTTCGCGTTGCAACTCGTTTTGTTTGGCAATATCGGCCATGGCATAAGCACGATAAAGCTCCACATAGGATTGCGCCATAGCGCCAGACAAGGCTAAACGCGCGGTCACGCTATCCAATTCAGTCGCTATAACTTTGTTGTGCGCTTGCTTGAGGGCGTTTTCCTGCTCACCCCAAAAATCCAAATCCCACGACAAGCCCAGGGTGGTTTGCCCCATCCACGCCATATCGCCACCGGCGACACCGAGACCAGCTTCTTTGGGTGGGTAAATGTAGTTTTCAGATAAGCGTTGGTAAGTCTCTTCACCATCAATCGCAAAACCGGGGCGCAGTTTGGCGCCTGCAGCAATTGCATTGACTTGGGCGCCGCGCACGCGAATCAGGGCTTCGCCAAGACTGGGGCTGTTGGCGAGTGATTGATCGATCAACTGGTTGAGTTGGTCATCGCCAAACACTTTCCACCAGCCTTCGGCGGCACGGGGTGACTCGCTTTGGCTCAGCCCCAAGTGAGAGGAGTCGAGCTGGGTGATGCGCGGCTCCTCCTTGGGTGGCGATACACAGCTGGATAAGCTGAGTGCCGCGCTGGTTGCCAATAAGAAGGCAAGCGTTGGTACACGATGGTTCAATTTCATAGTTTTTCCTCTGCGGAGGCTGTTACCTGTTCAAAACAAGTTTTTAGTTTTCCCAACAGACGATTCAGCTCTGCAAACTCGGCGGCGCTGAAGGGCTCCAAGGCCTTGTTGAGGTTTTCGATAAACGGTGGGGTCAGTTCAGCAAGCTCAGCTCGGCCCGCATCGGTAATACGCAGTTTCACAACGCGGCGATCTTGTTGGCTACGCTCGCGCTCAACAAAACCGCGACCCTCTAAGTGATCGAGCATGCGGGTAATGGCGCCGTTGTCGTGCGACATGCTACGGCACAGGTCACTTGCGGTATCGGCAACGCCATCCTTAAGTTTCACCAGCGCAAGCCATTGCATAAAGGTCATTTCATGATTGGCAAACACGCGGTCGGCACATTCATGCATGAGTTGGTGGTTGGTTTTAAGCAAATAGCCAAGGCTATTTTTCGGGCTGAAATTGTACGGGTCGTAGTGCTGAACCATAGTTTTGTTGCCTTACAGGGGAGTTGTTTGCTTTGCCAGAAGTTGCCTTACCAAATACTGCTTAAGCAATATTTGCTTTAACAATGTTTGCTTGGGCAGATATTATGCTCGAATTTCGATCTGGTCAAGTTAGTTGTGAGGGGAAAGTACAAATGTCATGTAGCCCGTAAGGAGTGAAACGCATTACGGGATTTAAATTCCCCGTATTGCGCTGCGCTTCATACGGGCTACGAGTTCTGGGCGGCGAGATTGTATTTTTAGGCTAAAATTCGATCAGTTCAAATGTACTTGGGCTCCTCAAACGTGTATCATCCGCGCCCGTTTTCGGGCTCCTAAAAAGGTTTACTGCATGCAGGTTTTCCACCATATCAACAGTCTTCGCCAGGCTTTGGCAGTAGAGCGCAAAGCCGGTAAACGCATAGGTTTTGTGCCTACTATGGGTAACTTGCACGATGCGCATATCGAGTTGGTGAAAATCGCCCAGCGCAATTGCGATGTGGTGGTAACGAGTATTTTCGTGAACCCCCTGCAGTTCGGCTTGAATGAAGATTGGGATAAATACCCGCGCACTTTGGCCGCCGATAGCGCCAAATTAGAGACCGCCAATTGCGATTACCTCTTCTGCCCCAATGATAAAGAAATCTACCCGAACGGTATGGCTGAGCAGACTCGAGTGATAGTGCCAACCATGACTGATGTGCTCTGCGGCGCAAGTCGTCCAGGCCATTTTGAGGGGGTGACTACGGTGGTCACCAAGCTATTTAATATCGTCCAACCCGATGAAGCGGTCTTCGGCGTTAAAGACTTTCAGCAATTGGCCGTTATTCGCCGCATGGTGGAAGACCTTTGTATCCCCATTAAGATTGTGGCGGGCGATATTGTGCGCGAAGCCGATGGTTTGGCCATGAGTTCGCGCAACGGCTTTATCACTGCGGATGAGCGTCCGCGTGTAGCCCAGTTGAATCGTAGTTTGAATTGGATCAAGCAAGAAATCAGCAGCGGCCGCCGCGATTTCAGCATGCTGGTTGAAACCGCGAAGGAACAAATTCAGGCAGCAGGTTTCAAAGTGGATTATGTGAATATCAGCAATAGCCGCACCTTGGAAATGGCGGCGCACGACGATAAGGAAATCACCGTATTAGGTGCCATGTATACACAAGGCGCGCGCTTGATAGATAATGTGTCTGTCGTTTTGGGCTAAGGTTCAAACGACCAACGTGGGGCGGGGTAAGCGAGATCCCGAGTGTGCGCTGAGGCGGCACTCAAACCGGGGCGCAGGTGAATGGCCTGCGATGGAAGTCGATGAAGGACTATGGTTGTAGCGAATTGCAGCAGCCTCCTTAAACTTAGCAACTGAATTTTCGGCTTCTGGAGATAATTATGTTAACTCACATGCTCAAAGCAAAATTACACATGGCCAAAGTGACCCAGGCGGAGCTTTGGTATGACGGTTCCTGCGCAATTGATGCTGATTTGGTGGCGCTTGCTGGTATGCGCGAGTTCGAACAAATCGATATCTACAATGTAAGCAACGGCGAGCGTTTCCATACTTACATTATTCTCGCTGAAGCTGGCTCAGGCACGTTCTCTATGAATGGTGCTGCGGCGCGCAAAGTGTCGGTGGGTGATCGTGTAATTATCGCGACTTACGGCTACTTCAACGATGAAGAATTAGCTGCGCATAAGCCCAAGCTGGTTTATTTGAACGAAGACAACACAGTAAACCGTACCTCGGATACTATTCCAACTCAAAATAAGGATACCCAACCGCTGAAGTAATCGGTGGTAGTGATCCCCAAAAAAGGCCGCAGATAGCGGCCTTTTTTTTTCATCAATTTTGTTTGTGCGAGTTTTCGCTAATATGCAAGTTGATTGCTAGAATTCTTTAGCTTACTTAAGTTTGTGCGAATTCTGCTGCAGATATCCCGACCTCTAATAATGTGAAATATGGCGGTATATGAATAATTGGTTGGCCATGTTTTTCCTGTGTGGATGCCTCAATTGTCAGGCTGTCGTGCGACAGGCTTTTTTTCTCCTTTTCATTCTGTTTGCTGGCGCTGCAAGTGCACTCGCCGACACTCCATCTGAGGCTTATCCTAAATCCATTAATTTTCGCAACATAATGCAGAATCAGGATATTGCTCTGGGTGAAGTGGAGGCTATCACTCAAGATTACGAGGGGTTTATTTGGTTGGGTGGGCGCAATGCTCTGTTGCGCTACGACGGCTACGAATTTTTAACGGTGAATGCAGCTAATAATCCACAAGATTTAACTCAAACCTTACCCGCTAATCAGGTGTTGGAATTGCTAGAAGACCAGCACCATAACCTATGGGTCGCAACTCGCTCAGGTCTGTACAGATACGATCGTACACATGAAATATTAATTCCTTTATTGAATGCGCAAGGCGCTCAGTTTTTTCGCGAATCCATTTATGCTTTAGCTGAAAGTGCTCAGGGTGAATTGTTGGTGGGGACTGGTAATGGGTTGTGGATTATCGATACCAACACGCTCGCCTTCACTCGTATTTATCACCAGTCGGAAGATGCCAGCAGTTTGCCGAGTAGTGCGATTGGTGACATCTTGGTGGATGACCAAAAAAATGTTTGGTTGGGGCTTGAGGAAGGAATGGTTCGAATCGATTGGGCGACTAAAAAATCGCAATTGTTTATTCCTAATCCCGCCAATCCTAAATCCATTACCGATAACAGTATTCGCTCACTTGCTCAAGATCACAAAGGCAATATTTGGGCGGGTACTGATCATGGAGTTTATCGTCTCGATCCTGCAGCCGGCACAATTAAACATTACGAAAATAATCCCAAAGACCCTTTTAGTTTATCCAACAATATTACGCGGCAAATTTTTGTGGATAGGCAGGGTTGGGTTTGGACAGGTAGCGATGGTGGTGGCATAAGTCTTTACGATGAGTCTAAGGATCACTTTTTGCGTTTTACACATCAAGATGGTCGCCCCGGCTACTTGAATAGCAATTCAATTCGCCGAATTTTCGAGGATAACATTGGCGATTTTTGGGTGGGCGCTTATCCCTCGGGTGTTAATGTTTATGATCACTCAACGTCTGCGATAACCGTTTATAAAAAAGAAGCCAATATTGAACATGGCCTGCTCGACAACAATGTTGAGTCCATCGAAGAAGATAAAGATGGCAATTTATGGTTGGGTGCTGGCGGCATTACCAAATTGAATCGCAAAGACGATAGCTTCACCCATTATCAACATACCGATGGCAAAGATTCGCGAGTAGCTGCAACATCCATTTTAAATGGATTAATCGATTCAGACGGCGACTTGTGGTTTGGCTCATGGGCACACGGCGTTAATCGCTATAATCCAAAAAAAGATTTGTTTGAAGAAGTACCTGCAGATTCAACATTGACAAAACGCGGTGAACAAACCAGTGACAAATTAAATGATCACATGGTGTGGAGTGTGTATGAAGATAAACAAAAAAATATTTGGATTGGTACACACTTTAACGGCATCACCAAGTTCGATAAAAAAACGGGTGTCTACACATTTTATCCGCCCGATAGCAATAACCCCAATGCAATTTCCAGTGCAGTAGCCTGGATTTCGTTTGAAGATTCCAAAGGTCGTTTTTGGGTGGGTACGGCGAACGGTCTTAACTTAATGGATCGCGAGCAAGGTACTTTTAAGGTCTATTTACCTAAAGCTGATGATTCACGCAGTTTGGCAAATGGTTCTGTGCTTTGTATTCATGAGGATTATAAGGGCCGCTTGTGGTTTGGAACTGATGCAGGTTTGCATCTTTATCACCCCGAGACGGATGATTTTACGGTTTACAATACGGGTAATGGTTTTGTGAATCAGGGAATTCGTGCAATTACCGAAGATAAAAAAGGTAATTTGTGGCTGGGTACCAATAACGGCGTGATTATGTTTAACCCTGATAGCAACACAGTTAGAAATTACACTCGCTACAACGGCGAATTAATTGGCGGTATTGCAACAGGCGCAGCGTTGACCACTCGTGCTGGTGAAATTGCGTTTGGAACTCGCAACGGACTTTATATTTTTAATGCAAATAGGTTGCTAATTAACGAAAAAATCCCGCCCGTTGCATTAACCGATTTTAGACTGTTCACCCAAAAAGTCCCTATTGGTGGTGTCGATAATATTCTTACCCAAACGATTAACCAAACCGAACGAATTACTTTGGATTACACCAAATCCATGCTCGCGTTTAGTTTTGCGGCGCTAAATTATCGCGACTCAGACAAAAATCAGTACGCTTACAAGCTCGATGGCTTTGATGATAAATGGCGAGAGGTGGGTAATCAGCGTACAGCACTCTATACCAACTTGCCTGCGGGTAATTATCAATTCCGTGTTAAAGCGAGCAACAATGATGGCATATGGAATAATCAGGGACGCAGCATTAGTTTGACAATATTACCGCCGCCATGGAAAACCTGGTGGGCGTACTGTATTTATATTCTAATTTTCTTGAGTCTGTTGTTATTTTTTGCGTACACGCAACATAAGCAGGTTTTAATTGAACGCAAAACCAGTCGCGAGTTGGAAATAAAAGTGGCTGAACGCACTGCAGAATTGCAACACAAAAATGAAGAGCTAGGTGAAGCTTATAAACAACTGGAAGCCATTAGCTTGTCAGACCCTTTAACGGGTTTGAGCAATCGTCGCTACTTGCAAAAAATAATGCCGATGGATATCGCCAAGGTACAGCGTGAGTACGATCATAAATTTTCCAAAACACCGCGCAAAACGCCCTCACCAGATCTCACCTTCTTTATTTTAGATGTGGATTATTTTAAATCAGTAAATGATATTTACGGGCACTCCGCGGGCGATCTCTTATTGATCGAATTGTCTGATCTTCTGATGAAAATATGTCGTGAGTCTGATTGTGTCGTGCGGTGGGGCGGCGAAGAATTTTTAATTGTCAGCCGCTTTGCAGATCGTGAAGAGGCGCCTTTAATGGCAGAACGAATTCGCCAAACAATAGAGAAACATGATTTTACATTGGTTGATGGAAAAATCTTGAAAAAAACCTGTTCTATAGGCTTTGCCTGTTTCCCCTTCTTGCCCAATTACCCATTGGAGTTATCTTGGGAGCAAGTGATTGATATTGCTGATCATGCGCTTTATGCGGCAAAAAAATCTGGCCGTAACCGCAGTGTGGGGTTGGTGGCTAATACCAATACAACGCACGAGCGTTTACATCATAAAATCAGCAGAGATGTTAAAGCCATGATCGTTGCTAGGGAGTTAAGTGTTATCTCCGTTGGCGACGAAGAATTGATTTGGGATTAAGGTTTAATTGAACCCAGAGATGTTTTCTGCCCCAGTTTTTCCAAGATCTTACTCATGAGCTTTTACCTGTTTTATTAATAGGATGCTGTGTTTGTAATAAATTTTATGTACAAGGCGCTAGTGGCTGGCTGAGAGCATTTGGCTAATTGCTTGGTAATGATGCAATTATTAGCTTGGTTCTTGGGTTGTTGAATTGGGTGCCTTTTACATATTATCTGAAAAATAAATAAGCGATTGCATGCGTTGAACAGTGTGACCAATCTTGCAATTATTTCATATAACTTGTGATAGGATTGCCCCGCTTTTTGCTCTGCATGCTCGTAGTATTAATGACAACAATAATTTTCCACGTGTTACATAGTTTATCTACTAGTGATAATTGCCAATACATTCCTTTAAGGCTTGGTTAAATTTATTTTATCGCTAGTGGTTTTTGCGTTAATAAAAATTTTTTGTAAATGAGGGCTTGCGTAATTGACGGCGCGCATTTTAATTTTGTTGACAATTTTTATTGTGTTTTCAGTAGGGGTATTTAAGCTGATTTCACAACACGATTCCATAGAACAATTGGAGCGTGCTGAATTAGATCTTAAAAATGAAGTGTCGCTATTGAATGCAAAATTAGAAAGCGCGGAAAGCGAAAATAAGCGTTTATCGAATATCGCTAATAAAAATACGGAATTCCGCGAGAGTGTGATTGCACAACAACAATCAGAAAAGCAAGTTGCACAAAAAGCACCGCAAGTTGAAAAAGTAGTGCTCACTGAGCCGCCACTTGTAAAGAATCATGAAAGTTTGGATGATTCTTTAGCGCGACTAAGCGCGAATAGAAACTTATCTAGTCGAGAATTAAAAAATAAACTCGATGAGGAATTTTTAAACACAAAAAACGATGTTGAATTGGCTGAGGCCAATCAGGCAGTCGTGCAAAAAATCTTCAGCAGTAATCCTGATTTATCCGGTATTGCAATCACGAATACTGAATGTAAATCAAGCCAGTGCCGTATATCTATAGCTGTCACAGATGTATCGGCTTCTAATCAATTAATGCAAAATCTGAGTAAGGTGATCAGTAACGCAGACTCCCGTTTCAATACAGCAGCAATTCTAAACAGTCCTGACATTGTTAATAACAAGATAACTTTATATGTAATGGGTATAAAAAATATAAATTAAAAGTTACAGGAAATTTGGTTTTGAAGCTTGCCGTTTTTTTAAAATGCAGCTCAAAAAGTCAGCAGGGATAACTGGCAATAGAGAGGGAGACTTTGGTCTTTCTTGTGAATTGTTGGTTTGGATACTAACAATAACACATACATTTTATTAGGAGATTGTTATGCGTTTTTTTAAAAGCATTTCTGCAATTGCGTTTTCTATTTGTGCATTTGTTTCAGTTAACGCGAAAGCAGATACAGTAGTTGTTGACTCGGGTTCTTGCTATAGCTACGGCTGTGCAACACCTTCACAAAATTGCTCTAATCGCGGTGGTAATTTTTATGTGAATGCTGCGACTAATCAATACACCTGCACAGTGACCTACACTCCACCACCACCAGTTGAACAACCAAAAACATGGGTGGTGATTGCGAGTGGTACTTGCTACAGCTATGGTTGCGCAACACCGTCACAATACTGCAGCAGCCAAGGCGGTAGCTTTTATGTGAACAGTTCAAACAACCAATATACGTGCAAAAAATTAATGTAATTTAACTCGCCACTTCTAAAGTGAGAATTGGCAGTTCAAGCAAAAATAAGTAATGCCTTTTGTTTAAGCCAGCCTCTTCACAGGGGCTGGCTTTTTTATTGCCAGGAGGAGTTTGGCGACTGTTACAAATAGAATAAATTTTTGTTTAGGACAACGTTGTCATTGTAAATTGGATAAGCGAGCTGTTAAGCTAGTCGCCCTGTTTTTCTGGGTTAGAGAATAGTCTTGTAACCCGTTACATCATGTCTCGTACTTTTCCATTTTTCTTGGTAAAGGGGAGCTATAACAAGATAACAAGCAGTGAGAACCAACCATGTCAGACGTTCATTTGTACCCTGTTCCCGAAGGCTTCAACACCCCATCCACTATCGATTTTGACCGCTACAAAGCAATGTATGATCAATCGGTTAATGATCCTGATAGCTTTTGGGCAGAACAGGCCAATCAATTTTTGACATGGCAGGCGCCTTGGTCGCAAGTGACCAAAAGTGATCTCAAAAAAGGCGAAGTGGCCTGGTTTATCGATGGCAAGTTGAACGTGAGTGTCAACTGCATCGACCGTCATTTGCCAGCGCGCGCTAATCAGGTGGCGATCATTTGGGAAGGTGATGATCCAGATGAAGACCAATTTATTTCCTACCAAGAATTGCATGACGAAGTCTGCCAGCTAGCCAACGCCTTGCGCGCCCGTGGCGTGAAAAAGGGCGATCGCGTTTGTATCTATATGCCAATGATTCCAGAAGCGACTTTCGCCATGTTGGCCTGTACGCGCATAGGTGCGATTCACTCTATCGTCTTCGGTGGTTTCTCACCTGAAGCGCTGAAAGACCGCATTTTGGATGCAGATTGCCAAGTGGTAATCACCGCAGATGAAGGCCTTCGTGGTGGCAAACGTGTGCCGCTGAAGGCCAATGCTGATACAGCGCTCGCTCACTGCCCGAATGTACATACCTGCATAGTGGTGCGCCGCACTGCTGGTTCCATCAACTGGGATGGAGCGCGCGATTTCTGGTATCACGACCTTATCGCCAAGCAAGCGACCACTTGTGAGCCAGAGGTAATGGATGCAGAAGACCCGCTGTTTATCCTCTACACCTCAGGTTCAACCGGCAAACCCAAAGGTGTGTTGCACACCACCGGCGGTTATTTGCTGCAAGCGGCCATGACTCACAAGTATGTGTTCGATTATCGCGAAGGCGAAACCTACTGGTGTACCGCTGACGTAGGTTGGGTGACCGGCCACAGTTATATCGTTTACGGCCCGCTGACTAACGGTGCGACTACCTTGGTGTTTGAAGGCATTCCAACTTACCCAGATGCATCGCGTTTCTGGCAAGTGATCGACAAGCATCAAGTAAATACTTTCTACACCGCGCCAACTGCAATTCGTGCCTTGATGGGCGCAGGTGATGACTGGGTGAAAAAGACTGCGCGCACCAGCTTGCGCGTACTTGGTACCGTGGGCGAGCCAATCAACCCTGAAGCATGGGAGTGGTACTACCGCGTAATTGGCGATAGCCGTTGCCCGATTGTAGATACCTGGTGGCAAACCGAAACCGGCGCACACATGCTTACTCCGTTACCTGGTGCGATTGCCCTTAAGCCAGGCTCAGCAACCTTGCCATTCTTTGGTGTGCAGCCAGCCTTGTTGGATGCTGAAGGCAAAGAAGTGCTCGGCGCAGGCGAAGGTAATTTGGTGATTAAAGCCGCGTGGCCTAGCCAAATTCGCAGTGTGTACGGCGATCATCAGCGTTGTATCGACACCTACTACAGCACTTACCCCGGCTACTACTTCACTGGCGACGGCGCACGTCGCGATGAAGATGGCTACTACTGGATTACCGGTCGCGTAGATGATGTGTTGAACGTATCTGGCCACCGCATGGGCACCGCTGAAGTTGAATCTGCATTAGTGCTGCATGAGAAAGTTGCTGAAGCTGCCGTAGTTGGTTATCCGCACGATATCAAAGGCCAAGGCATTTACGCTTACGTAACTTTGATGAGCGGCGAAGAGCCCAGCGATGAATTGAAAAAAGAATTGCTGGCGTTAGTCGTAAAAGAAATTGGCGCAATTGCTCGCCCCGATATTATTCAGTGGGCACCGGGTTTACCTAAAACGCGCTCCGGTAAAATTATGCGTCGTATCCTGCGCAAAATTGCTGCCAACGAAATTGATACCCTCGGTGATACATCAACACTGGCTGATCCAGCGGTGGTAACACAGTTAATTGATAACCGCGCAAATAAATAAGTTGTAATTCATGTGAAACCAAAACGGCGATATCTAAAACCTATCGCCGTTTTTATTTGTGGTGTTGAATTAAATAAATTTTTCGGTGAAATTTTTACGTTAGAAACTATTAGGTTCCTTTAGCAACGGTGACAATGCTTATTGGTGTTTATGGATCAAGTAATTGCTCACGAATTTCAATGATTTTTGGCAGTGCTATTTGGAATGCTGCCACTAGCTCGGGGTCAAATTGCTTGCCCGCCTCACTGAGAATATATTGAGTTGTGTCGTCAATGCTCCAAGGTTCTTTGTAGGGGCGTTTGCTGGTAAGTGCATCAAATACATCTGCGAGCGCCACAATGCGCGCTTCGAGAGGAATTGCCTCGCCAATTAAACCGTGCGGGTAACCTGAGCCATCCCATTTTTCATGATGATAAAGCGCAATACGGCTCGCGAGTTGCAACAGTGTCGATTTGTCATCACCAATAATTTCTGCGCCGATTTGCGCGTGCGTTTTCATAATTTCCCACTCATCTGGCGTGAGCTTGCCGGGCTTTTGCAAAATGGCATCGGGTATTCCCATCTTGCCAACATCGTGCATGGGGGCGGCATTAAATAATTCTTCTGCATCTGCGTTGCTCATTCCAACTGCTAACGCGATTTCACGTGCATAGTGACTCATGCGGATAACATGCAATCCTGTTTCGTTATCTTTGTATTCGGCAGCGCGCCCCAGGCGTTGAATAATTTGCAGACGCGTTTCACGCAAAATAGTTGCGCTGACTAATGAGAGTTGTGCTTTTACACGTGCGAGCACAATGGGTGCGCTAACCGGTTTGGTAATGTAATCCACGCAGCCTACGGCAAAGCCTTCAGCTTCATTTGCATCTTCAGCAAGTGCGGTGACAAAGATTACGGGAATGCTCTGAGTGGCGGAATCTTGTTTGATGCGTTGGCAGGTTTCCAATCCGGTGAGGCCGGGCATCATGATGTCGAGCAAAATTAATTGCGGTTGTTCTGCTTGGGCAAGTGTTATAGCTTTCTCGCCATCGCGAGCAAAAATTAATTGATAATCTTGCTGCAAAATTTGTCGTAGCACTTGCAGGTTAAGTGGCTCGTCATCAACAACCAAAATTTTGGGGCGATTATCGCGATGTGGAATCATGGTCTTTTCGTTTAACCTCGGTTAACCCAGGCGGCGCTTTCCATCCATTGTTTCATTAAGCTAATGGCAGCATCAAAATCAAATTGATCAAGTGTATTTTCCAATTGTGTCCATTCGGCGGTGGGCAATAAATTTTTCAACTGCGTAACACCTTCATCATCAATTGAAGCGTGTTTGCATGAATCGATAATGCGTTCTAGCAAAGCACATGGAACATCGCGATGACTTTCATTGATATCGATGGGTACAAGTAAACGGCTGTGAATATATTTTTCGACGTCCATCAAGGCTGATGCAAGTGCCGTGAGTTGTGTTGGCAGCGGTGCTGTGTATTGTTCTATGTCAGCTAAAATTTGCATCACTTGATTGAGCCCAAGGTTTGCCGCTGCGCCTTTATATCTGTGTGCATATGCTTGGCTTTCGGTACTGTCTGTTTGCAGTGGATTGGATTTAAGTTCAGCGCAAAATTGAGCTATAGCTTTATACAAACGCTCGCTGTCGCCCCAGCGCGCTTCGGCTGCTGTGAAATCTATAATGCCTTGTGTCTGTGTAACTGTATTTGATGTTGGTTGGTGGCTTACAGTTTTCACATTAATGCAGCGTGCTATTTCTGCATAGAGTGCTGGTTTGTCGATAGGTTTTGATGCAAAGCCATTCATGCCCGCTTGATATGCATCTTTCTGATCTTTGGGTAGAACGCTGGCTGTGAGTGCAATGATAGGTGTGGCGGTGCGCGCTTGTAGTTGCTCCCATTCGCGAATAATTTTACTCGCTTGCAAACCATCAACTTCCGGCATTTGAATATCCATGAGGATAATGTCAAAGCTGTCTTTTTGAAATTTTGTCCACGCACTCAAACCATTGTTTGCCGTGATTACTTGGTGTCCATCGCGAGTGAGCATTAATTCCAGCACTTCAATATTTTGTTGGACATCATCGGCAATCAGTATTTTAAGTTTTGGTAATTGTGCGGTGATTATTTTTGTGGGCTGATCTTCTGCGCGCGCAGCGGTTAGAGGCAATAAAATAGTGAAGCAACTGCCTTCGCCTTCGCGGCTGGTTACGCTGATTTTTCCACCCATTAATTCGGTGAGTTGGCGCGCTATGGTGGTGCCTAATCCTGTGCCGCCAAAACGGCGTGCCATTGAAGCGTCGGCTTGCGTAAAGGGTGTGAATATATGTTCAAGCCGATCGGCAGCAATTCCAATTCCTGTGTCTATGACTTGGAGTTGAATGCCTGAGGTTGAGTTATTAACTTTTAATCGCACTTCGCCTTCGGCCGTAAATTTAATGGCATTGCCGAGCATGTTGAGCAGAATTTGACGAATTCGCAGTTCATCGCCCAGCACATAATCGTGTGTTTCCTGTGAGTATTCTAAATTGAGCGCGAGCCCTTTTTTGTCGGCTTGTAGTTGTAATTCGGCGAGAATTTGTTCGCACAAATAGCGTAGCGAAAAAGCGTGAATATCAAGTTCTAATGCGCCGCGCTCTAGCTTTGCGGTATCCAAAATGTCGTTGAGCAAACCAAGTAGCGAGCGCGCCGATTGGCGAACGGTCTGCATGTGTTTGTGTTGCATGGGGTTGAGAGGTGAATCGATTAATAATTCAGTAAAGCCAATAATTGCGTTCATGGGCGTGCGAATTTCATGGCTCATGTTGGCGAGAAACATACCCTTTGCAACGGCCGCTTGTTCTGCTCGCTCTTTTGCAATTAATAAATCCTGTTCCATGGTTTTGCGATCGGTGAGGTCGATGGCGACCTTGAACACTTTCCAAGGCTTTCCGCTCGCATCCAAAATTGGGTTATAGGCAGCCTGAATCCAAATTAGATTGCCTGCGTGATTAATGCGACAGAACTCGCCGCTTTGGAAATCGCCTTTGTTGAGATTGCGCCAAAAAGTTTTGTATTGCTCGCTGTCTGCCTCTTCGTGCGCACAGAGTATGCGGTGATGCTGCCCGACTAACTCATGTTTTTCATAGCCAGTAAGGCGCAAGAAATTGTCATTGACGGCGATAATCTTGCCGTTCATATCAAACTCTACAACCGCCAACGCGCGCCCAATGGCTTGCACCACGCCTTCAAATTCTTTGGCGCGACGGATTGAATCGGTAATATCGATAATCACCCCATCAATCCACATGGGTTTGCCTGAGTCATCATCCACCCCGCAAGAGGTTTCCGATACCCAATGCTCAATGCCATTGCTGTCTGTTATGCGGTACTCACAGTGCAAGGAGTGCTTGTTGAGTAGGGCGTCTTGCACTTGTCTTTCTATGCGGGGCATATCGTCGGGGTGAATCAGCTCGCCCAAATTAATTCGCCCAGCCATAAAATCATCTGCGCTCCAGCCGGTAAGGCGCTGTACCGCATCGCTTATAAAAAGTGTTCGCCAAGGCGGTGCGAGCTCGCAGCGAAATGTAATACCCGGCATGTTGCTAATAAGGCTGCGGTATTGTTGTTCACGCTCGCGCAAGCGCGATTCGCTGCCTTGCAGTTGGTTGTAGAGTTGGCGGTAACGCAAGAGCAAATTACCGGCGAGTGCAAATATGCTCAATGCAACCGTAATGGCGGTGATGATGGACGCGAGGAAAATATGATTTTCGGATGTGTCTAAAGCACCATTGGCTACACCGATAAAGCGCGCGGCTTTCATGCCGGTGTAGTGCATACCGGCAATGGCAAATCCCATGACTATGCTTGCGAGCAAATTTTTCTGCAAAGTGCTTAAGCGACGCTGGTCGCGCAATCCAAAACGAATCCATAAGGCCACAACGGCCAATAGTACGGCTACCAAAATTGATATACCAAACCACCAAGGATCGTATTTGAGCGTCATATCCATATGCATGGCGGCCATACCTGAGTAGTGCATGGTGCCAATACCCGCACCCACTAACAGGCCTCCCAACAATAAACGTTGGCGGCTAATGGCTTCACTGGCCAGTAACAGCAATGCAATCCAAGAGGCAAACACCGAGGGGGCCATTGAGCCAAGCGTAATTAGCGGGTCGTAATGCACGTGGTCGCCAATGCGAAACGCAAGCATGCCGATAAAATGCATAGACCAAATGCCGCCCCCCATGGCCAAAGAGCCTGTTAAAAGCGCAACTTGAGCGTGTAAACCTTTGGGGGCGCGCTTCGCCATGGCCGCAATCTGCAAACCAATAAAGGACGACCCCATAGCAATCAGAATGGAGAGGCAAACCAGCCAAGGGTTGTAAGTGCCCTGCAGTAGCGTGGTTGGGTTAGGGTCAATAACAAAGAGACTTAGCATGAGGGTGCAACGGTTAAAGGATTGATTGTAGATACGATATTGAGACTAGTAGAGGACTAGTGGCTCGTCCATTTTCTTAGCACGCTTGTCTTGCTATTGGATTGCTGGGTGGACGCTTGTTACTTTGCATAAAGCGTTTAATTGAAGCTGTAGTTCAAAAAAGGAGTGCTTGAGTGATAATTAACTTAAATAAAAATGTAAAAAGGGGGAGCAAATTCTGCTCCCCCTTTTTAGGTGGCAAAAAATTAGTAACAGCTTTTTTGAGGGCAACTGGCGCTTTATTTTTTAAAGCATTCTTCCTTTTCATTTAGGTTTGCGTCTATTGCTTTAATAGTTGCTTTAATTCGCTGAATGTTTGCATAGGTATCTACAATAATGAGCATATTGCCTTCTTCATAGGCCGTTAGCATTCCGTATTGTGGAACCAATGGACGCACAACGGCGAGCACTTTGCTAACACAGGCTTTGTCCGCTTTTAAAAAATCCGTTAGGTATTCGTCATCCGCGTAGGATTGCTTTTTATCGGCAATCGGAATAGCCATGTTGCGCGCATCGCGGTTCGGAATAATGACAATGTAGCCGTTTGATTTAAATGCGGTAAACCCATTTGCATTGAGTTGGGTGAGTAGTTGGCTGTAGCTTAAATGATCTTTGCCAAAATTCATTTGAACTTTCATATTGCCCAGTGTGCCCACCAGCACTTTTGTTTTGTGCCAACGTTCAATTAAATTCGCTAAATCAACAAGGCTAATAAAATTCTCTTGGCTTTGCTCGTGTTTAATTTCGCTAGAAGATTGGTCGAGGGCGGTTTCGGCTGCCAGGCTTGGCACGCTTACGGCTAAACAGGTTGCAACCACGAGTGAGTTTAGTGTGCGTGTAAATTGTTTAATCATCATTGTAGTTCCTTAACGTTAGTGATGTTCCAGAGCGGAACGAGCGGTACGGCATTTGAATCCATTATTTTAATTGTGCTGCAGAATATTCTTGCGCGTGGCTCGCGTCAATCTGTGTGATCTTATTTATCAGGTTTTGATTTGGTTGTCAGGTTTTGCTTTGGGCTTTTTATCAAGTGATGTAATGCTCTGTAAATATGCGTAAAAATTAACCCTTGAAGAATAAAATTATCCAACAATCGCCCACCCCCTGATGGGATGCTTCGGATTTTCTAGTTATCTTGTATTGCCAAGATGAGTTCGATGCAAATTCGGTTTCCACTTTATCAAATAATAAGAGGACGATATGAAGATAAAAATAGCAAAAATCGGCAAGGCAGTTTCAATCGCAAGTTTATTGGCGGGCTTATCTATAAATACCTTTGCTGAACCTATTGGGCAATTCGCCAATCATGTCGATATAGGCGCAGTTAAGCATACAGGCGCGGTAGTTTATAACGCGGATGATCAAACCTACAAAATCAGTGGCTCTGGAAAAAATATGTGGGTTGGTGAAGATCAACTGCATTATCTCTATAACGAAATGACTGGCGATTTTATTGTGAGTGCTCAGCTCGCCTTTGAAGGTGCCGGAACTGATCCGCATCGCAAAGTAGGTTGGAATGTGCGTACAAGTTTAGATTCCAATTCCCCTAACGTTCATACCGCAATTCACGGTGATGGTTTAACTTCGTTGCAATTCCGTGCCACAGCAGGCGCGGATACTGAACAGTATCCACTGCAATTAAAAGGAGCGAATGTTATTCAATTAGAGCGCCGTGGTGATGTTTATATTTTTAGCGCCGCCAAAATGGGCGAGCCTTTTCAGGTAACGTCTGTTCGTCATCTTAAGCTTGGTGAAAAGGTTTTTGTGGGCTTAACTATGTGCGCTCATAATTCTGATGTGGTTGAGACGGTTAAATTTTCTAATGTACGCATTACTGTTCCAGCGGCAAAAAATTTCAAACCCTATAAAGACTACATTGGCAGTAATTTAGAAATTCTGGATTTAAATACCGGCATTAGCCGAATAGTTTTTCGCTCGCCTGATTCAATACAAGCACCCAACTGGACGCCAGATGGAAAAACCTTAATTTATAATTCCAAAGGTTTGCTTTATAACTTTGATATCGCCAGCGGAAAACCGAGTGTATTGAATACAGGTTTTGCAAAATCGAATAACAACGATCACGTATTGTCATGGGGCGGCAAGCAGATTGGTATTAGCAACCACGTTGCAGCCGATAGCAACAACTCAACGCTTTATGTACTTCCGATTTCTGGTAGCAATAAACCTACACAAATTAATGCCACGGGTGCAGGCCATTCCTATTTGCACGGGTTCTCGCCGGACAATCAACATTTAATTTTTACCGGTCAGCGCAATGGCGACTTTAATATTTTTACCATCGACTTAAAAACTAAGAAAGAAACTCAGCTGACAAAATCATCGGCATTAAATGATGGCGCTGAATTTGCTCCCGATGGGAAAACAATTTACTTCAATTCAAATCGCACTGGCTTGATGCAATTGTGGAAAATGAAAGCAGATGGAAGCCAGCAAGAGCAGCTGACTTTTGATGATCACAACAATTGGTTTCCACATGTATCACCTGACGGCAAAAAAATAGTGTTCTTGTCCTATATGACGGATATTGATCCTGATGAGCATCCGTTTTATCGTCATGTGTATATTCGTGAAATGCCAATTGAAGGCGGTGAAGCAAAAATTGTTGCCTACGTCTATGGCGGACAAGGGACTATAAATGTTCCCAGTTGGTCACCTGATGGTTCCAAAATCGCCTTTATCAGTAATACGCAAATGTAAGAATAGATTCAAACTCAAGGCGCCCCTGTGGCGCCTTTTTTTGCTGTTGATGGGGGGCAATTTTTTACATGAGGTTGTAAACCAAATCCAATCTTGCGCGTTTAAGGAGTATCTCAACACAAAAAGAGGATGGAGTTATGGCTATTAAATCGATTTTGGCGTTTAAACATTG
Source organism: Cellvibrionaceae bacterium (assembly GCA_021151525.1). Taxonomy (GTDB): domain Bacteria; phylum Pseudomonadota; class Gammaproteobacteria; order Pseudomonadales; family Cellvibrionaceae; genus Cellvibrio. Next base: position 23,298 of record JAGKXD010000043.1, read on the forward strand.
GGTGCGTGCGACCATGTGTGTTGCTGGGGTGCTGAGCCTAGCCGCGAGTGCAGCGACTACGGTTACACCTTCTTCGTCAGTGGCGACTCTGTTGCGCATACATGCCGCCTCACAAACGGCCCAGAATAATGCAGCTTGTACGGCTATTCAGCCTTTTTATTGGGAAATTGGCGATCAAACGGAAGCCTTGGCTTCGGGCTCGGTGGGTGGCAGAACTTATACTGCCAGTACGCTTATGCCAATAGCATCTGCCTCCAAATGGATTTTCGGTGCATATGCTGTTCAAGTTCGCCAAGGGCAATTAAGTCAGGAAGATATTGCTGCCTTAACTATGACATCGGGCTACACCAATTTCGGTTCAACAACCTGTGTGAAATTATTGCCATCACGCAGAGATTCTGAAACCGTTGGTGATTGCTTCCACACAGACAATCCTAAGGGCGGTAACAACAGCGATTACAATGCAAATGCGCTGGGTAAATTTTATTACAACGGTGGCCACTTTCAGAAAATGGCAATGGATTTAGGCTTGGGTGAAGATAACAACGGTGAATTGCAACGCGATGTGCAAACTTATTTAGGCACCGACTTTGTATTTGCCTATGGTTCGCCACAGTTGGCTGGCGGTGTAAATACAACGGCAACAAATTACGCAATTTTCCTGCGCAAAATTCTTAGCAAGCAACTTTATATTGGTGATTTGTTAGGTACAAATGCTGTGTGTACTAACCCGGCAACTTGCCCTACTGCTTTGGCTACACCTATTCCTTCCAATATTAGTTGGAGTTATTCATTAGGCCATTGGGTTGAGTCTGATCCGGTATCGGGTGACGGTGCATTTAGTAGTGCAGGTGCTTTTGGTTTTTATCCATGGATTGATAAAAGCAAAACCTTTTACGGCATTGTTGCACGCAAGGCATCCTTTGGTAGCGGTTACGATTCTGCAGCTTGTGGTGGCTTGATTCGTAAAGCGTGGATGACAGGCAAAGTGCAATAGAGATTTAGAACGCAACGAATCAGATAGTCCCTTCATTATTAGCGCGTGTTGCTTGCGGCCATCCAAAAACGGATGGCCATTTTTTTTGCGACATGAAAGCCAATAAAGAATAAAGTCTGGTCAGAATAGATGCCATGAAATATCCTGCGCTAGATTATTTATTCTCAGGGTATGAAGATGTTGTTAAAGGTCGGTCAGCTCGCCAAACAAATTTGTTTAAGTGTTCGCACCCTGCATCACTATGATGAAATTGGTTTGCTCTCGCCATCGGTACGTACACCCGCTGGCCACAGGTTGTATAACTCTGCTGATATTTCGCGTTTACATCGCATTCAAGCACTTAAGCAGCTTGGCTTGTCCCTCCAACAAATTGCGGACATCATTCAAGAAAACTCCCAACCTTTAGGAGAGGTTATCGCGCAGCAAATTGCTCAGCTTGAGCAGGAAATGGAACAAGCAGCGCAGCTCAAATCCAAACTGATTAAATTACAAAGCAACCTGCAAACAGGTAATGAGTCAGATATGACAAGCTGGCTCGATACCTTGGCGTTAATGAATGTCTACGAAAAATATTTAACTGAAGACGAAATTGACGAGTTGAATAGTCACGCGTTAGCGCTTAAGCATGAAATTGAGCACGACTGGCCAGTGATGGTTAAAAAGCTACAGGAGATGATGGATCAAAAAGTTTCGCCGAGCGACAAAGATGCGCAAGCATTTGTTATACGTTGGACGGAGATGTTGGAGCGTTTAGTGGGCCACAATCCCCATCTTCTATTAAAAGTTCATTTGATGGCTGACGACATTGAAATGCAGCTTCAGCGCGGTATAAGTTCAGCAATGCGCGAATATCTTGGCGATGTAATGGGCTCAGTGCATCGCGATATTTTTTCGAAATACCTTTCGCCTGCGCAAATGCAACGGATGGATATGCATCGTCAAAAAAATAAAGCGGCATGGCCGCCGTTAATTACCGCGGTGCGCGAAAAAATGCAGGCTGGTGTGAGTCCTGAAAGTGAAGAAGTGAGGTCGCTCGCCATACAATGGAAAAACTTATTCGAAACCTCTGTGTCGGGCGGTGACCCGGAAATTACTGAAAAAATTCGCACGGCCTACGCCTGCGAACCACTACTTACCCAAGGCACAGGGCTTGATCTGGCACTATTTAAATTTATTCGTCAGGCGATGGATAATTTATAAATATTTTCGTTCCCACGTAGCCCGTATGGAGCCTGCGTAATACGGGGCTCTCTATATATCTCTCTCTTCGCAATGCGTTCAACTCCTTCCCCGCAATACGTTTCACTCCTTGCGGGCTACGAGAACCATTTTTTATAAAAAACACTTGCTCCTAACGCAGCGTGAGGTTTTAAGGTGAGTCTAACTGCTGTTCACCCCAAATAAACCGGAGCCTCTATGCACGATGCCATTGCCAGTGTTATCCACAAGCAATTTTGTACCCCACACAATACGGATAACGCCAAGCCCAGCAGCCAAGCCGTTGCAGTTTGGCGAGCTGCACATCAATTACTGGAGCAGCCCCTTATTTTTAATGATCCCCTCGCGCTGACAATATTGGGTGATGCAAAATCTGAAGTGATGGAAAAAATCGACTCGCACAAAGATCCACTCAGTTCTGCAATGCGCGCTGCTATTGCGGTACGCAGTCGTTTTGCAGAAGATGAGCGCGAGGCGGCGCTAGAATGCGGTGTAAATCAATATGTTATTTTGGGAGCAGGATTGGATACTTACGCCTATCGCAGCAAGCACCAACACGAGCAAGTATTTGAGGTGGATTTACCCAGTACCCAAGCAATGAAAATTGCACGGCTTGGGGCGCAGGAAATTAACGCCACATGTTCTGTAAGCTATGTTGCTTGTGATTTTGAAGATGATGCCTTGGAACAAAGTTTGCTGGCAGCGGGGTTTGATAAAAACAAAAAAACTTTCTTTTCATGTTTAGGTGTGGTGGCTTATTTGGATTTGAGCGCCTTTGAAAAAACGCTGCGGTTTATTACTAATTGTGCATCGGGTTCTATATTCGCTTTTGACTATATTGTTGATCCCAATAACCTCAGCGAAATAGAACGCATTGTGCTCAATATATTATCTGCACAATTAGCCGCAGGCGGCGAACCACTAAAAAGTTTTTTTGATCCGCAGATTCTCTCGCAAAAATTACGTGACTCAGGCTTTTCGCATAGCGAAGACATAAGCCCTGATTATCTAAATAATCGTTATCTTTCAGAGCGCGCTGATGGTTTGCGCGTGGGTAGTGTTACCCGCATGTTTATTGCAATCGTATAATTTTCTAGGGATTAAAATCGTGAAGCCTAAAATGATCATTCCTATGCTGGTGTGCCGCGATGCAGATGCAGAGCTTGAATTTTGCGTGCAGGCATTTGGCGCAGTTGAGCTATCGCGTCGAACAGCGGAGGGTGGAAAAATTATTCACGCAACGCTTATGATTCACCAATCTTTAATTATGTTGCATAACGAATCGCCACACCTAGCGAGCAAAGCGCCACAGCCAGATGGCAGTTCTTCGGTAGTGACTTATCTCTATGATGAAAATGTTGACGAGATAATTAGCAAAGCCACCGCTCTGGGAGCCAAAATTCTTATGCCTGCTGAAGATCAATTTTGGGGGGATCGCGTGGGGCGAATCATAGATCCCGCTGGTCATGTATGGAATATTGCTGCGCGGATTGACGATGTGTGAAAGCTAAAATTTTTTATTTAAACACACTGCAAATTCCGTGAAGAATTTGCAGTGTGTTTGGCGTACTGTTATTCGTGCGTTGGATAATTCGTAAACATCTCCACCAAACTTTGCGGTGCATTCGTACCTAAACAAATATCGAGAATTTTTTTCGACTCTGCTGCTTCGTTGGCGCTGCGCGGAAATAATCCCTGCTCATAAGCTGTGAGTGCGGCTTCAATATTGTGTGGATTAGCAACGATAAATTTTGCGAGTTCAGCCCCATCGAACATGGCGAGGTTTGCGCCTTCGCCGGATGGAATCATTAAATGCGCTGCATCGCCCAACAAAGTGACTCCGGGTACGCGTTCCCATTTATGTTCAACCGGCAACGCATAAATAGGGCGAGGTACAGGATTGCTGTCGCTATCAGTGATGAGTGCAGTCAGCTCTGGTGCCCAACCATCAAATTCTTTAGCGACGCTGCTGCGTGCAAGCACCGGATTCAAAAAATCTATAGTGTCGATCCACTCTTTGGGTTTGTGTAATTCGACATAGGTGTGCAATGCGCCGTTGGGTTCGCGGTGCGCGAGAATACCTTTGCCCGGTGCGAGCGCGAAAAATACACCTTTGCCGACGGCCTTGGCGCTTGCGGGGTGGCGAATGTCGCCGTCAAACAAATAAGTCTCGATAAATGACGTACCTACATATTCCGGCTTTGCGTCAGAAAGTAGCGGGCGAACTTTTGACCAAGCGCCATCGGCTCCTACAAGGAGATCGGCAATTACAATTGAGCCATTGGTAAAGGTCAGCTGGTGTTGCCCGCCGCCCAGTGGCTTTAATTCGGTGAGTTTGTGCCCCCAACGAACTGTATCGACAGGTAGTGATTCAAGCAGAATCCGGCGCAGTTCACCGCGTGGTACTTCAGGGCGGGCACCGGTACCATCGTCGGGCTCATCCAGCAGCACGGTGCCGTGCATATCCATTACGCGACAGGCTTGGCCGCCGGGGTGAATAATCTCCCTAAATTTCTCGTAAAGCCCTGCATCCTTGAGCGCGACTTGTCCGTTGTGTTCATGAATATCGAGCATACCGCCTTGAGCGCGCATGTCCGGTGAAGCTTCCGCCTCGTAGACGGTTACGGCAATGTCGTGAAGGTGCAGCACGCGTGCAAGCACTAGGCCGCCCAAGCCAGCACCCACAATGGCAATACGTGGAGTTTGTGACGTCATAATCTGTTTCTCAATAGTGTTTATGGGGCGATGCCATACTGGTTTTGGCATCTTGAGTACAGTTTATGGTCAATGGTGATGGCTAACTATCGAATATCTGACTATATTTATGCTCGATACTGCCATTAAGTTGCTAATGAGTCCGCCTATGATTGAATGCATTCGTTTTACCGAGGGGGCCTATCGCGATGAAGTCCATAGTCATCCTTTCGGCCAACTTTCGCTGCAGCGGGTAGGCACCACCGTATTTTCAACGGAGGACGGCGAGCGCTTTATGACGCCCGGCCGCCTCTGCTGGATTCCCCCGGAGTTTATGCATGGTTTCTACTCACCGGGCCGTATGGAGGGCTTGTCTGCGTTTATCCCACCAGAAGAGTCAGTGGCGATGCCCAAGCGCATCACCATTTTTCGCACCAATCCTTTTATTGATGCTTTGATGCAAAAGATGGCTGAAGCAGAAGAGGGCTCCACCCAAATCCAACATATTTGGTGGGTGGTGGTGGATGAATTGAGTACGGCCACGCCGGATGAACTCTATTTGCCTGCGCCGAAAGACGTAAAACTGCGCGAAATGACGGACTTTTTAGCCTCCAACCCCGCCGAGAATTTTCCTGTGCAATATTGGGCTGAGCGACTGCATATGGCCGAGCGAACGCTCATTCGTCGCTTTCGCGCAGAAACCGGCATGACCATTGTGCAGTGGCGCCAGCACGCAAGAGTAATGGCGGCAATTAAGCTCTTAACTGCTGGTGAATCCGTCACCCAAGCGGCATTGGCAGCGGGTTACGACAGTTTGAGTGCGTTTATCGCTGTCTTTAAACAGGTGACTGGCGAGCTGCCATCGCAGTTTGTGCGCAAGTGAGCTGCGCGCTATTTTTCCGCGTGGGGCTACCTCTTGCGGGCAATTTCCTCCACAATTCACATCCGCTTTTAGTTCCCGTTTTTAAGATAGACGCTCATGGCAAATAACACCTCCGACGACGATTTCTTCCAGCAGCAAATGAAAGGCGTAAAGCCGATTAAAGTTGAAGCCAAGGTTGATCTTGCCCAACAACATCAAGACACTATTAACGCTGAAAAGCGCCGCTTGGCTGCGACTGCAGAACTCGCGAAAGATAAAAACTTTTTATCCGGCGAATACATTGAGCCAGTCGATCCTTTAGCAATTATTGAATTCAAGCGCGATGGTGTACAAACGGGCGTTTACCGCAATTTGCGTTTAGGCAAATATCAAATTGATGCGCGTTTGGATTTGCATCATATGACCATTGATCAAGCGCGCCGCGCTGTATTTCAATTTATTCAAGACTGCATGAGCAACGATATTCGCTGCGCATTAATTACTCACGGCAAAGGCGAAGGTCGCAGTCTGCCGGCACAATTAAAAAGTTGTTTAAACCACTGGCTGCCACAATTCGATCAAGTCCTCGCATTCCACTCCGCACAAAAGCAACACGGCTGGGTGGGTGCGACTTATGTTCTGTTGCGCAAGAGCGAAAAAAAGAAATTAGAAACGTGGGAAATTCATAACAAAAGATAATCGTGCTCTAATTTTGGGGTCTAATGATTCCAAATTTAATTCCAAGTGCAATATGCCATGCTCATTTTTTGTCTCTACAAATCCCAATGAAGCATAAATGTGTTTTGCGTTGTTATTTGAAAATACACAACATTGAATTGTGCGAATATTTGAACCGCTGGCATATTTAACGGCAGCTTTAAAAAGGCGAAATCCTGTGAGCTTGTGTTGATAAGCTGGCGCAACTTGTAATGTATGGATGAATTGCAAATGATTGGATCTTTCAAACGCAATAAATCCTTGCAGGAATCCATTTGTTTCGCTAATTGAAACAATCTTTGAGGATAGGTTCCTGACAATTGCATTTCTACTCCAAGGTAACTCAAGCTCTATTTGTAGATCGTACATATTGGTTTTCACCAATTCATAGAGTTTTTCCCAATCAGCAGGCAGCGCTTCTCTGATGTTTGTCCTATCCATAGTTGCTTATAATAAATTAGAGCGTTTTATCTGGGTGCGCCAAATGGATGTGGAAGCAACTTAGGCCTTCGTGCGTATGCTCATAGGAAATAAGTGCTTGGTTGCTTTCGCACAACTCTTTGCAAATATATAAACCCAAACCTGAACCGGTGTTTTCGGTGGTGAAGAATGGCTCAAATAAATGCGCGAGGTTTTCTTTGCTAATTCCATCGCCAAAATCAATCACTTTAATAAAAGGCTGCTGGGTATTGATGTCTATACCCGCTTCAAGAACTAAGTGTGGGCAATTCTCCGGCGGGTTGCTGTAGCGCAAACCGTTATCGCACAAGTTGGTGAGTACCTGTTGTAATTGGCCTATATCAAATTTAGCTTGAATGGGGTCGGCTGCAATACAATCAATAGTGGGTTTATCTTTCACGCTCTTACTTGCAGAGTAGTCGCTGATAAATTTTGGTAGCCATTCATCTAACAAAATTGTTTGTGGGTTAGAAATTCGGCGGCGTGATAACTGCAAAATATTTTCAATAATTTGGTTAACACGTTTGGTGTGTGAACCAATAATTTCAACGAGGCGTTTATCGCTGGGTGGTAGCGCGCTATCTTCAGAGAGTAATTGGCTGGCATGGCTAATGGCCGCAAGCGGATTGCGAATTTCATGTGCGATGCTGGCAGTTAATCGACCAAGGGACGCCAATTTTAATTGCTGTGCTTGCTGAGTAATTGCGCGGTTATCTTCCAAGAAAATGAGCGTGTGAGTATTTTGGTCTTGATCGAGTTTGGCGAAGTTTACTTTAACTTCATCATTGCTATCGCTGTCAGCGCGCAAAATCGGAGTTGGGTTTTTATTGGTACGCTGCCAGTGTTCAACTTTTTCTTGTAGATCCGGTGAGCCAGAGAGTTGGGGGGAAGTGTTATTGCCCAAACCCAACAATTTGGATGCAGCGTTGTTAAACATGGTGATTTGGTTTTCTTTATCTAACACCATAATACCCGTGCGCATACGCTCAACAATTTGCTGAGCCATCTTTTGTATGTGTGCTGCATTATTGGCTTGAGATAAAGCTTCTTCGTTGCTGGTGAGAATTTTTTTGGTGAGATATTGGAAAATAATCGCGCTGATAAAAATTAACGCACCCAAAATTCCCGCCGAGAAAAATGCATTGGAATTGGTGGGCAAGGTATTGGTAAGTGCGCGATAAGCCGTTTCTGAAATAACAGCAATACTGGCTAGTGCGGCCAGAAAAAATGCGATTTGCCCGCGCAACAGCATGCCGCCTGCAGCAGCTGCCACCAACAGTAAATAACCCAGCGCGCTCGATGCTCCACCGCTGCTGTGCATGAGTAGAACAACAGCGCCGATTTCAATAATAAATAAACTAAAGAGTAATTTTTGCGAAGGTGAAAAGCGTACACGCCAGAGCAATAACAATGTACTGATATTAAAAATGGTATAGCCGACGACTGCGTCTAAAAATAAACTGGGGTTGCTGTTGCCCAACACATTCGGAGTGAGTTGGCCTTCGAACATTATAAGCAACACAATGCCGAGCACAGTGCGGTAAAAGGTGTAAACCCGGAGCAATTCGAAAGGATTGTAACTGGTTGAAATTGGGCTAAATGATTTCATGAATACTGACTTTTGTTTGTGAGCAGCCTTTTTCGATTGGCGGCTAGCTTGTTATGGTTCTGTTTTAAGTACAACCCAAGTGCTAGGTTTTGGCTGGCGAGCCGTGTTTGGGTTTCAGGATTTCGGTTACAGGCTTGTGCTATAGAATTAATGGCGCGAAGGCTGAAAAACCGGCAAATACGCAGGTTTACCTTTGCTAATAGGGGCGGATTAGCCGACAATGCGCTCCTTTTTTGCGCTCTCCTTTTGGGCGAGTACCAAGGCCGCTAGTTTACGCTGGTTTGTTGCGTTCTTGGCTATTCTGTTTCACAGCGCGGCCTTAAATTTTACTTTTTCTGCAAAACGTTTAGAGATTTTCTGCCATGTCCTCACTGATCATCGCTCTGGCGCAGTTGAATACCTACGTTGGTGATATTCCGGGCAATACCCAAAAAGTTATCCAGTTTGCGCGCCGTGCTGTCGATGAGTTCCGCGCTGATGCGGTGATTTTCCCCGAACTCACGTTGACTGGTTACCCGCCAGAAGATTTGCTGTTGCGCCCGAGTTTGGATTTGCGCATTGAGCGCGCCCTCTCCGAGATTGTGGCCGCCAACTTGCCGCTGGCTGTAATTGTGGGTTATCCAAAAACCATCAGCGGAAAGCTATTCAATATGGCGGGCGTGATTCAGGCCGGTAAATTAGTGGCTGAGTATGCCAAGCAATGCTTGCCGAATTACCAAGTCTTTGACGAAAAGCGCTACTTTGTCGCTGGCGATAAAGCCTGTGTGTTTGACCTTAAAGGTGTGCCCAGCGCTATCACCATCTGCGAAGACATCTGGTTTCCTGAGCCTATGGCACAAGC
>JAGKXD010000136.1 GCA_021151525.1 Cellvibrionaceae bacterium
GGTGGGGTTAAAAATCAACTCTCATGCTTCTTCGGAAACCACCTCTGCGCCAACTGAAACACCACCACAAAGAACACTGGCACAAAGAAAATCGCTAAAACCGTTGCCGATAGCATTCCGCCGAAAACCCCAGTACCAATGGCGTTCTGGCTGCCAGAACCCGCCCCTGTACTAATCACCAGCGGTGTCACACCCAGCATAAACGCGAGTGAGGTCATAATGATGGGGCGTAAACGCATGCGCACCGCATCCATAGTTGCATCAAACAAACTCATACCCTGCTCATGCAACGACTTGGCAAATTCCACAATCAAAATGGCGTTTTTGGATGCAAGACCGATAGTGGTCAACAAGCCCACTTGGAAGTACACATCGTTAGAAAGCCCACGACCTATAGCAAACAAGACCGCCCCCAAAACCCCGAGCGGTACCACCAACATAACCGCAAAAGGTACCGACCAGCTTTCATAAAGCGCCGCAAGGCAAAGGAATACCACCAAAATGGATAGTGCATAAAGCATGGGCGCTTGATTGCCTGCTTGGCGCTCCTGAAATGACATACCTGTCCATTGATAACCCACGCCTTTTGGCAGCTGCTTCATAATCTCTTCCGCCGCCAGCATAGCCTCGCCCGAACTAATGCCCGGCGCGCCCTGTCCATTTATATTGATAGAGGGAACACCGTTGTAGCGCTCAAGACGCGGCGAGCCATAAATCCAACGCCCCGTTGTGAAGGCCGAGAAAGGCACCATTTCGCCTTTGCCATTGCGTGCATACCAATTGCTGACATCTTCCGGCAGCATGCGGAATTGCGCATCGCCCTGCACAAATACTTTTTTCACACGGCCTTTGTCGATGAAATCATTAACGTAAGACGCAGCCCACGCCGTATTAAAAATGCTGCTGATATCCGTCAGCGAAACACCGAGCGCTGCGGCTTTTTCCTGATTCACATCCAATTTAAATTGCGGCGTATCGTCCTGACCGTTGGGGCGCACATTCACGAGACGCGCATCTTTAGAAGCCAAGCCCATAAATTGGTTGCGCGCATCCAACATAGCGTCGTGCCCCAAACCGCCAAGATCTTGCAGCTGCAAATTAAATCCTGTGGATGTACCTAATTGTGTAATGGCCGGCGGCACAAAAGGAAATACCATGGCCTCTTTAATTTTTGAGAAAACACCCATTGCACGCTTGGCAACGCTTTGCACATCTTGTCCTGCGTGTTTACGTTCGCTCCAATCTTTTAATCCGATAAACGCAATGCCATTGTTTTGGCCCCGGCCACTAAAACTAAAACCAATCACCGAAAACACTGAACGAATATTTTCTTTTTCATCTTCAAGATAATGTTTTTCGATTTGGTTCATAACACCAATTGATCGCTCTTTGGTTGAACCCACTGGCAGCGACATTTGCGTGAACATAATGCCCTGATCCTCATCGGGCAAAAACGAACCGGGCAAACGCGTAAATAAAACCGCAAGCACAACCACAATTGCCACATAAATAACCATAAAGCGACTGGTGCGACCGAGCATGCTGCGCACGCCAGTTTGATATTGCGTGGTAGCTTTATTGAAGTTGCGATTGAACCAACCGAAGAAACCTTTTTTCTCATAGTGATCGTGACTGACAGGTTTTAATAAAGTTGCGCAGAGCGCAGGCGTCAGCGTTAAAGCCACAATTACTGAGAGCAACATAGCCGATACAATGGTGATTGAAAATTGGCGATAAATAACGCCGGTTGATCCACCAAAAAATGCCATAGGAATAAATACGGCGGATAACACCAAAGCGATACCAATTAACGCACTGGTAATTTGCCCCATAGATTTTCGCGTGGCTTCGCGGGGCGACAAACCTTCTTCTGCCATTACCCGCTCGACGTTTTCTACTACCACAATCGCATCATCAACTAACAGACCAATGGCCAGCACCATCGCAAACATGGTGAGTGTATTAATCGAAAACCCGAACAACGACAGCACAGCAAAGGTACCAAGCAACACCACGGGTACAGCGATAGTTGGAATCAAAGTTGCGCGGAAATTTTGCAAAAATAAATACATCACCAAGAACACCAACACAATCGCTTCGATGAGCGTGTGCACTACCGCTTCAATGGAAAGACGAACAAAAGGCGTGGTGTCGTAGGGATAAACAATTTCTAAACCTTGCGGAAAAAATGCGGACAATTCTTTAATGCGCGCACGTACTGCATCGGCGGTATCCAAAGCATTTGCACCCGCTGCCAAGGTAATTGCCATACCTGCCGCGGGGCGATTGTTGTATTCAGTTTCGAATTGATAGTTTTCACCACCCAATTCAACACGCGCGACATCACCCAAACGAATTTGCGAGCCATCGCTATTTACACGCAGCAAAATATTTTTGAATTGCTCAGGCGTGGATAAACGCGTTTGCACAACAATACTGGCGTTAACTTGTTGTCCGGGTAACGCCGGAGTTCCACCTAATTCACCCGCTGCAATTTGCGCATTTTGCGCTTTGATCGCATTGGTAACATCAGTCGCCGTTAAATTAAATGTCGCTAACTTATTTGCATCCAACCATACGCGCATGGCGTATTGCGAACCGAATAAAGTAATTTGCCCAACACCATTCACGCGGCTTAATTGATCTTGCACATTCGCTGCTACGTAATCGGCAATATCGTATTTATCCATACGCCCGTCAGCTGAAACAAAACCAATTACCAATAAAAACCCTGCAGATGACTTTGTTACGCGGATGCCTTGCTGCTGAACGTCTTGCGGCAACAACGGCATTGCGGTTTGCAATTTATTTTGCACTTGTACTTGTGCGATATCGGGATTGGTTCCCGCCAAGAACGTGAGCGTTACATCACCGCGACCACTCGATTCACTGGTAGACGACATGTATTGAACATTGTCGATACCCGTTAAACCCTGCTCGATAATTTGAATCACTGTATCTTGCACAGTTTGCGCAGAAGCGCCGGGATAGTTGGAGCTAATACTGACTGATGGTGGCGCCACTTCAGGATATTGCGCGATGGGCAAACGAAAAATCGACAACGCACCGGCCAGCATAATTAATATTGCGATTACCCAAGCAAATACCGGGCGATCAATAAAGAACTTCGCCATGCTGGTTACTCCCCGGTTTTAGTCGCGATTTTTGCAGGTACAGTTTTAACTGTCGCACCCGGCTTCACTTTTTGTAGCCCCTCAACAATCACCTGCTCGCCTACTGCCAGGCCTTCATCCACCAACCACTTATCGCCCACGGCTCGACTGGTTTTTAATGGACGAACTTCAACTTTGCTTTCTTTGTTCACAACCAATGCTGTAGCACCACCAGAGCGATCGCGCGTTATGCCGATTTGCGGAACCAGAATGGCTTTTGCGTGAGTACCTTCTTGCAATTCGGTGCGCACGAACATGCCGGGCAACAACAATTTATCGGGGTTGGGGAAGAGCGCACGCAACACCACCGTGCCAGTGGATTCACTCACGCCCACTTCTGAAAATTGCAAACGGCCTTCCTGTGCGTAGTGGGTGCCATCGCTCAAGGTGAGTTTTACTTTGGCTTCGCCTGCTACTGAAACTTTGCCGCTCATGGTTTGGCGACGCAGACTCAGCAGCTCATCAGCAGATTGGGACACATCCACATAAATAGGGTCGAGCTGTTGAATGGTCGCCAAGACTTGAGCTTGCCCTGCGCTCACCAAAGCGCCTTCGGTTACGCTGGATTTTCCAATCACACCACCAATAGGCGCGAGCACTTTGGTGTATTTGAGATTGATACGCGCTGCCTCCACAGAGGCTTTGGCGATCTCCAAACTCGCTTGAGCTTGGGCAAATGCAGCTTGAGCATCATCGAAATCTTGTTGGCTGATGGCTTTGGAAACGATCAAACTTTGGAAGCGGGCATTGCGCGCTTTGGCAGCGGCGAAGTTAGCTTCAGCACGCGATTGCTCAGCCTGCGCACTGGTTAGCGCAGCCTCGTAAGTGGATGGGTCGATTTGATAGAGCTGGGTGCCAGCTTTGACTTCCGCGCCTTCAGTGAAGAGACGCTTCTGGATAATGCCACTCACCTGCGGGCGCACTTCGGCTTTTCGATAAGCTGAGGTGCGGCCAGGTAAATCTGAGGTGATGGTGGCAGAGGATTCGCCAATAACAATCACGCCCACTTCAGTGGGGGGGGCATCGCCAGCACCAGCAGGCGTTTTAGGTCCGCAAGCAGCCAAAAGTCCAAAGGCGCCCACTGCCACCAAAGTTAAATAGTTAATTCGCAACATCTTGCACCTCTTCAAAAACTACTAATCCAAACCTATCAATTCCACCGACTGAATCGACTTCACTGACCGCGTCAATCAAACGCATATACATACACAAATGAATGTTTTAAGCATTACACCAAAATAAACACTTTGGTTCAAACCAAACAGCTGAGAAATGCACAACATTAACAATCTTTGCACATATTAACTGAGGTTAATTTGTTTTAATGAAAAGCTGAGGTAAACGGCATTGACGACCATTCATGTAGATAATATAAAATACATACATCATTGAATGTTTAATTAGGTGTTACCGTGGCGCGCAAAACTAAAGAAGATGCACTCGAAACCCGCAACCACTTGTTGGATACGGCGGAGAAAGTATTTTTTGAAAAAGGCTTTGGCCAAACCAGCCTCATGGATATTGCCGAAGCCGCAGGGCTTTCGCGCGGCGCCATTTACTGGCACTTCAAAAACAAGAGCGATTTATTTGAAGCCATGGCAGACCGCATTCGCCTGCCGCTGGAAAACCTGACCGACGCTTGTGCCGATGAAAGCGAACCCAACCCCTTAGGTAAATTGCGCGATTTTTGGATTCAAGTGCTAAGGGAAACCACCCGCAACCCTCGCCGCAAGCGCGTGCTCAGCATTCTGTTTTTTAAGTGCGAACTCAACAGCGAAGCCAAACAACTGGAGATTCGCCGCCAAACCGCCACCCTTGAGTATATTCAAGATATTGAACAATGCTTGAAAAATGCCATAGATAAAGGCCAGCTTCCCGCCAACTTGAACGTCCACCAAGCCGCTATCGCCAACCATGCATTGATCACCGGCCTGATCAGCAATTGGCTCTTCCTGCCCGGTAGTTTTGATTTGGATAATTACGCCGAAACCATGGTGGATAGCTATCTGTTTATGCTGCAAAACAACCCGCAATTGCGCAGCGCTTAAAACATCAAAATTCCTTCTATAAAACGGATTTTACAGATGACAGAAAAGCAGCTTTAAACGACAACAACAAACAATTCTTAACTATTTTCCCGCCCTTTTTCCTCGCAGCACCAAACTTTGACGAAAAGCCCAGACCTATACTCAACGGAGTTTGCGGGGCGATATAAACATAAAAAGGTCCATCAACCAGAACATCGACGTTAAAGAGAGAATTGGATCCCCGCGACTAGCAACCGGCATTCGCCTATGCAGTGCAATCCTTTAGGTTTTGCCATAAACACAATTCCATAATAAGAGTATTTACCATGTTTAAAAGCTCACTGTTATGCGGCAACCCGTCCACCTTCCCTATCAACAAAACCAAAGCATTTATCAAAGCTGCGGCAGGCTTGGCTTTAGTTAGTTATATGGCTAGCGCTGCCGCCGCCGTTGCACCTATTACCACCAGTGGCAATAAAGTGCTTATTGGCGGCCAACCAGGCAGCATCTCCGGCAACAGCTTTTTCTGGAGCAACACCGGCTGGGGCGGCGAAAAGTATTACACCGCGCAGACTGTCGCTTGGTTGAAAAGCGATTGGAAATCTAACCTTGTACGCGCGGCTATGGGGGTCGATGATACCGGCGGTTATATCACTGATTTGTACAACAAAACCCGCGTTACCACGGTAGTTGATGCCGCTATCGCCAACAACATGTACGTGATTATCGACTGGCATTCTCACCACGCCGAGCAATACCAAGCGCAATCCATCGCCTTCTTTAAAGAGATGGCCACCAAGTACGGCAACACCAACAACGTGATTTACGAGATTTATAACGAGCCATTGCAAGTATCTTGGAGCAGCGTTATTAAGCCTTATGCGACTGCTGTTATTTCCGAAATCCGCAAAATCGATCCAGATAATCTGATTGTTGTAGGCACACCAACTTGGTCGCAAGATGTAGATGTGGCCGCTAATGACCCCATTACCGGTTACGCCAATATCGCGTACACCTTGCACTTTTACGCCGGCAGTCACGGCCAATCTTTGCGCGATAAAGCCAGCACAGCCCTCAGCAAAGGTATTCCGTTGTTCGTGACCGAGTGGGGTTCAGTGAATGCGGACGGCGCAGGTGCGGTAGCGACAGCGGAAACCAACTCTTGGGTTAGCTTCATGAAAGCCAACAACCTCAGTAATGCAAACTGGGCGTTGAATGATAAGGCGGAAGGTGCATCGGCATTGGTGAGTGGAGCAAGTCCAAATGGCGGCTGGACCAGCTCACAATTAACCGCATCAGGCACTCTGGTAAAAAGCATTATTTCTGGCTGGCCGGCGAGCAACCAAAACGCAAGCTCGGCCGCGAGCAGCAGTAAATCCTCAGTGGCGTCTTCTGTGGCGAGCAGTAGTGTTAAGTCGAGTTCATCCAGCAGTACGGCTAGTGGCTCAACTTGTGGCAGCGGGAACTTCAATAAAACCGCAGCCAAAGGCGTTGAATTTGCTGCTGTTGCGGGCGATTGTATTAAGTTCAACAAAAGCTCAGGCACCTTGCAAATTGGCTCTTGGACTGGTGTAGCCTCCAGCTACAACATTACCGCTGGCCCGCAAGCTATCACTAATACCGGCGGTGGCTGGACAACAGTTGCCAATGCAGCCAACGGCGATTTGTATATTAAAGTAGTGTCGGCGTCTCGCACATTTAACGTGAAATTCGACAACTGGTAATGGATTAAGCTAATCCATCAACCATAAAAAAAGCGCCCGATTTTCATCGGGCGCTTTTTTGTTAGCGGCAAATCAATCGCTCAATTCACCGCTGTTTCTACCGGAATTAAAGACCCCAAAGAGCATTTAACAGCGAGGTTTTACGGGTATCGAAATCACCCCATTGACCCCACTTGTCGTCTGCACTGACTGGATCCCACGGCGTGGTGTACCAACCCATGGTATCTGCTGACTCTGGGTTCAGAGACCAGTAGCAAGCGTTGATGCCTTTCTTCTTGAAGTAAGCACCCGCCGCTTGTTGCCATTGTTGATCCACATTAGTGGTTACGTGGCTCCACATGTTGCGCACGTTTTGTTTAGTTTTTAATGGCCAATCCATATTTCCGCCAAATTCACCAACGAGAATACCGTAGCCCAATTGACGCAAGTAACCGAAGTGCTCTTCCCAACCTTTTTCAAGCTGGGTTGGATTGATCACAATCTTACACTTAGCGTTGCCCGCATCATCACCTTCAAGACCAGCACAACCAGCCTGAGTCTGATCGACGAATTGCTTCTGTACGAATACAGATGGGCCATAGGTGTGTGGAGAAATCAGGAGTTGATCCTTAGGAATGTTGAGCGGATTAGCACCTGCTTCATACAAGTTTTCACCCCAGTTAGGGTTAGTCGCTGTATCACCGAAAGGTACGGCATCTTTGGTGGTTGGGGTTCCATCTTGAGTATTCGCGTTACCAGAAATACCTTCAACAATCACGATCATGTTGGGGTTAACTGAGTTAATGGCTTGGTAGGCGTGCTCAGAGAGAGTTTTCCAATCGGCCCAGGTGTAGTCAAAGGGTTCGTTGAAAATATCGATACCGAGAATGTTGTCCACACCTAACTTAGCCGACAAACCTGCAACTTCCTTCAAGTTAGCAAGCCACTTAGTTTCATCGTAAGCCTGAATATGGCTTACAGAACTTGGGTTGTTGGTTGCAGAACAAGAGTAGGTTTCACGCGTGAAGTCATAGTTAGCACGGTTTGCATCTACGTAAGGAGGACGCGCATCCAAACGACCTGCACGCCAGCCCACGTAGTTGGAGCAAGAGTGAATGTCGATAAACAATTGAATATTGTTTTGCGCAGCCAACTTGATGAAATCTTCCAAGGCCTGACGCGCATTGGTTTGACGCACAGATTGGTGGTTTTTCAGGTTTGGATCTTTACCTTGTGGGTCAGTTGCGTCCAAGGTTTGGGGAGAGATTGGTAAGCGCAGCATAGTGATGCCTTTCGCTTTCAACTCAGTCATACCTTGCTGGATAGTACGGCCAGAACCAGCACCGCCATTCACCCACCACATGTTGCCCATGTAGAGCTCCATTGGCGCGCCGCTTGGGTTGGTTGCATCGTTAGATGGCTCATGACGACCTTCCAAACCGAACCAGTTACCACAGCGAGCCGGTACTACAGTACCGTCTTTGGTGATGTTGCCATCAGCGTTCACACGGAACTTACCAAGCACAGCGCCTTTAGAGCTTGAAGTACTGGTGGTAGTGCTTGATGAAGCAGAGGTAGTAACAGAGCTGGCAACGCTCGATTTGCTCGTGCTTACACTAGAGCTGGTTTTGGTACTTGATGAAGATGATGTGGTTGCAACAGATGACGAAGATACCGCGCAACCATTCACTACACCGTAAGGCGCAGGCTGTGCAGCACAAGTAGTGTTTGCGATACAGCTCTTACCATTCTCATAACCCCAGCCAGACGTTGTGGTTACGCAAGATGGGTAAAGCGTGCCGTACCAATTACATTGTGAAGTGGTTGCACAAGTTGCCGATGAACTTGAGCTGGCAACGCTACTTACTACGCTACTAACAACACTGCTTGCAACCGAGCTTTTTGATGAGCTGGTGCTAGGCGCAGAGCTGGCTACAGAACTTGAGCTAGGTACTGAACTAGCAACCGAGCTTTTTGAGCTGGAAGATGTAGTCGCCACTGAACTGCTGGTAACCGTTGAACAGACCGCACCCGTAATGGTGGGCTTCTCAGCTGCTGCAGTGCTGTTTTTGTCGCCTTGCACGCCGAAGCTCACAGACTGTCCCGGTTGGATCACTTTGTTCCAATCCAAGGCCGTTGCTGTGTAAGGGTTGCTGCCGCTCAAGGTAGCGTTCCAAGAGCTGGTGATTTTGTTATTGGTGTACTGCCAGCCAACAGTCCAGCCGTTTACGGCTGTTGTGCCATCGTTGGTAATGGTAATGGAGCCTTGAAAGCCGGTGTTCCACTCATTCACGACTGTATAGCTACAGCTTGCCGCGTGTGCTTGACCCGCCACGGCAAAGCTCAAGCCTAGCGCTGCCGCCAGACCAAGAGTTTTGCTGCTTAGGGCATGTTTCATTGGAGCTTGCATAGAAAGAATTCTCCGATCGTAAGTTGCACGTTAAGGGCCATGGGCCCCGCCATTTATTATTTATTCACCCCTTTCGGGAGGGGCGATTGGGACTCTCAACTCCTGTCGCTTGCAGGTGTGCAAGCAGGACACAGCATCAGCCGATAGCTGTGCCATACCTGTGGTCCAACCACATTTGGGGGCGAAAAAACTACAACGCCTGATAAATCAAGACGCCTCAATGCCGAGCAATTGAGGTGGAAATTTTCTTGTGAATAGATTTTTGAAACCGTAAAACAACATTATTGTTATTATTTTTGCCGCAACTGACAGCGCTGTCATTTTTACTCTTATTGAGGGATCAGTTCTAGACCTAGTTAACACTTAGTAATATTT
>JAGKXD010000044.1 GCA_021151525.1 Cellvibrionaceae bacterium
CACTAACACAACATGCCTAATTGTTACAACCACAAAGAAAGCATCAAGAAAGTAGATGTAATTACCGTAACAACAATAACGAGAACCAGTAGCTTGAAAGAGCGAGCATACCCTTTAGATCCGGAAGAAAAATCAAGTGATTGCCAAGTCAATGAGGTTTTCCACTCGTCCGTACCCTTTAGGTAGCTGGAGAATGCCGTAGAAACTTTTTGAAGATTTAGCACCTCATCAGTGCATTCATAGTGTTCTTCGAGCGAAGCCTCCTGATACTCCAACACATAATGACCATCTCTGATTTTGCAGGTTTGGATATAGCTCATGGAATCTTTGGATAAAATCAGAAAGGAATCATCGTCGCCATTCAATGACTGTAGCGAGCGAGTGATTAAGGCATCGTCGAGCTTTTCAGTAAGCTCTGTTCCATTTAGTTCTAGTTTCATTGCAACTCCTTTTATATCCATTATTTACGTAGGTTGCGGGTAAAGCGTGAGCTTGCGAAGGCTGCACCCCAACATGACGCATTGACGTTGTTAGCGCTTCGGCTTCATTTAGTTTTTAGCCGAATGAAATCTCCAACGAACTCCAAACTTATCATTCAAAGCACCGTAAAGTCCAAAAGGTTGTTCGGTCAATGGGTCTGTTACATTTGCGCCTTCGGACAAAAGCGCAAATATTCTTTTGGTTTCATCAAAAGTGCCGCCACTAATATAAAGCGACAGGTTATTTCCTTGAATTAATTGCTCTGATGGTCGCAACCAATCTGAAGCGGAAATATCAACCATATCCGACTGCAAACGCGAATTTAAAACTCTGCCATGCATAAACTCGGGAAACATATCTTTCATTGGCGATTCCCCAACCAAAGAAACACTAAGCTCACCGCCAAAAATAGATTGATACAATTCCATTGCTTGCTTACAGGTTCCTTCGAACAACAAGTAAGTTGATAGGTTCATTTTAAATTACTCAATATGGTTTATTCGGACTAACGGAAAATAAGAATCGGTGTAGGTTTTATTTTCTATCCACTAATACCCTTAACGAGCAAGATACAAAGCCCTTCCGCCTTTTATCAATATATCTGTAACACTAAAGCCAGCAGACCTCAAACTTTCGCGCTGCTCTTCGCAAGTCATATAGAGCTCATTATTCTGCATAGCACCTTCGCCTGCATAGTGATCACCAACCAATAAATGCCATTTTCTTTAACGAGGGTTCTAACCTGACGATGAAGCTGTTCAGCATAGCGCTTATGCCTCAGCTCGTGAACGGCTTGATTGGTAATCACGGCATCGTAATGCCCCAACCCCACCTGCCAATCTGGTTCTTTGAAACTACGCTCAACAAATTCAACTCGTTCTACCAAATTTGAAAGCCTTATGCGTGCCAACTCATGCATTGCAGCCGAGAAATCTAACAAGGTAATTGATGCGGTGGGAAGCACACCCAAAACTCTCTGCGCCAAAAAGCCAGGGCCAGAACCAAGTTCAAGAATTTTTAAATTTGGTTTACCAAGAGCAACCAACTGCGAAATAAAAGCAGAAAAGAACTCCTCACGAAATGGTCGCTGCATTGCTGTTCGTTCCCATTCTAGAGCATCACTCATAAGTCGAAGATCTATAGGACTGGGAACATCAGCGTGAACCATTTTTCCACCTAACAAATACGAGCAGTACATGAAACGAGAAATCAAATATACATAAGAGGAAGAGCAAAATTTATTTGGAATACATGGGATCACCAATTGTCAGTCCAATAAAATTGCTCTGACATCAAACATCTTTTTAACTATTTAGATATTTGAATAGACTGATTGGAATACCCTTTCTTATCACTCGGCGCCTCTTTGCACAAAGGTGAGTTTCCAACCAAATAGAGTCTTTTTGTGCTAATTATGGGTTGGTTATCATAGTTTGCCGGGGATGGAATAAAATCATAAATAGGAGACAACCCAAACATTAACGCCCAATTAGCCGCCTCCAAATTTACATCTTTGGAGTTCCCAACTATTTCTTGATCGAATTGTTTCCCTGTTGAGTCAATTGAAAACCTTACGTCAATATACGAAAGCTCTTTTTGATTAGGCTGATCAATATATACAGCCTTGCACCCCATTCCTGGACCATAGAAAACCTTAATATCCTTTTCGGTGATCGCTCTTTTAGGTGACCAATAGCTTGAAACTTTTGAATAATCTATTGTAACTGGAGGTGTTTTATACATAGGGCTCGAAGCACAACCTGCAAGCAACAAAGATAGAAAAACAGCAGTCCAATTTAATTTCATACTTTCTCCGTGGGAATGTAACGCCGAGCTCGGCGGTGGATTTTCAGTGTCACTTTACGAAATACTTTTGCGCAGCAGAACCAGACAATTGCGACTTAAATACATCCTGCACATTTAGTGAGCGGCGCTTCAACGGTTTGTTAAATATTTCACATCTGTATTAGCTAGGATTTTTCAGAACATCGTAAACAATGTTGATTACTTGCTCACTTCCTGCAATTGGAGCCTTGCAAACAGAGTCTTTACAGAGCGAAACGGTAATTGACCCTTGGTATGTCCCTGGAGATAAATGATATTTGTAAGGATGAGCTGGATATATCATTAACCCGACACTACTCACATATATTTGATCTATCAGCTCAGGATTATGGTTAACAGCAACAACAAAAATACTTTCTTTTTGATTCTCAACTGTAAATGTAACCGCTGATGTTTCTGCCGAAACTCCTAATTCATAATCCTTAAAATAGAGAACATTTTGAGACAACTTTAAACTTGGTGACTTTGTATCTCCGTTTGATCCGGCACCACCACATGAAACCAAAAACAAACATAAAAATATTGAGATAGCCTTATACATAAATTTTAATCCAAATTAAATAATAAAAACCAAGTTAAAAATTTTAATCAAGCCAGAAATTTATTCCATCACAAAAAAATGACAATTTTGCACCACATTTAGCATCAAGCTAAGCAGCAGCTTTTTAATTGTAGTTTCGTGGAATACTTTTGCGCAGCGAAACCACAAAAGCTCGACTTAAAAACTGTCCAGCGCACGTAGTGCGCGAGGCTTCAGCGACTTGTTATGCATTATCTATTTTTGTCTTAAGACAATAGTTTTTGAAATGTACAAACAATTGATCCTCACTTACTAATCAACTTTTGTATTTAGCATAAAAGTTAAGTTGGTAATATAGTCTTCGAGCTTTTTCTTTTCTAAGGCTTGACCGGTAGATGCAGAAATTGAAACCATAGATTCATTTTTTTTAGTTGAGTAAATTACTACAAATATTTCAGCACCATAACTAAAGCCAGACGTTGGTGTTTTAGCTTGCATATAATATTTCGGTGCTTCGTTTGGTGATAAGGCCTTATCAAAGGCAATCTGAGCATAATTTACACTATTTGGAGCAGAGAAAGGATTATGAGTCACATTTGCGGGTGTTGAATAATTTTCGGTTGGCAGCTTGTTGCCTTCGTACAAAATTAGCCATTTACTTTCCGAAAAAGCCTCTTTTGTAGCAGATACCAATCTCTCTGTCCCTGATTTGAATTTTAAGCTACTTTGTAAATTCAATTCATTTGAAGATATAGCTATTGGATTTAGAGAAGAACAGCATGATGTAATTAAAGATAATCCGATTAAAATAAATTTTTTCACGATATTCCCCATTGTGATGTATAACGCCGAGTTCAGCGGCAGTTTTTAAGTTGTGGTTTTATGGAGTACTTTTGCGCAGCAAAACCATAAAACCGCGACTTAAAACTGTCCAGCACGCGAAGCGTGCGATGCTGGAACGACTTGTTAAGTGATTACTTGACCCTGCGGAAATATTCACGGCCAATTGCACTATCAAGCTTTACCCAATATAGATTTTCATTGACTACAATATATTGGTAGGTATTTTTAACGCCAAAATATTCGTATTCGACTTCGATTAATTCATTTGTACAAGTCTTGTAATTTATGGGGGATTTTGCGCCCTCAAATGAAAAGGGATACTTTTTACCTTCGATTGTGATTTCTATGTCTCCTGTGTCGTGAACCTCTAGTGAGTGCTCGGAAAAAGTGAGCATCATGTGACCAAAGGCATATTTCACAAAGTCCAATTGCTTGCGTTGAATGTCTGGATTTTGTGAAGCAAAGTCATAGCTCTCTTTCATAGAGGACTTCCAAGTACCATATAGAAACTCGCAAGAATTTGTTATTTGAGAACACAATACCAATACTGCTGCTAATACTATTTTCATGACTAGTTCACTCAACAGTTTATTCAAAAGTCCCGACCACATACCTACAAATTAAACTGCAATAAGCTCCAAGTAAAAGTGGAAATATGCAGTTAAATAAATTCGGAGATACACAGCCGTACATAGCTGGAAATTTTTAATTTTTCTTTTGATCCACATCACATAGTAATCTTTTTGTGATGCGATACCATTTCATACGATTACACGTAATCACTCGAAAAGATAGGCGGGAGAATAGCAAACGAATTTGCCAACATGAGATTTGATGAGAAATTACGGGCAATAAAAAACCCGATGTTCTTGCGAACATCGGGTTTCGAATATGGTGCCAGTCCCGGAATCGAACCAGGGACACGAGGATTTTCAATCGCATCCAAACAACAGTCAACAGCAAGCCGCAACTTAAAAATCCTTATTTTTCATCACGATAGCAGACTTACAGCAACTGCTATTCAATGTCATTTTCTGTGATTTGTGATTCTCTAGTGTGACACCAATGTGACACGCTTTTGAATAAATCCTAGGGGAAAAAAGGATTAGATAGTGAAACCAAAGAAAACACACAGTTGGAATCTATCTCAGCCAAAGCAATCACTGGAATCCCAGTGAGTCCCGTATTTAAGCTTAAATATGCTACCGCCTTTCCATTTTTTACGATAACAGGCGGCCACAAAGCACGCTTATTTTTAACACTGAACATGGTGAAATCTGAGCCATATGTCGAATAACTGTTTCGAATACTATCAGGGCCGAAGTTACTTCCAAATGGACCAAAGGAATCATTAATCGAATTCGCGCCATCTGTACCACCAATAAATCCGAGGTATTTGGGCACAGCTTCTTGAGAGAAAATCGAAGCACCATGTAAATCACTACAAGTTACTGCTGAGATGGACGCTTCTGAAGCTGGCATATTTGCAAGCGAAGATATATTGGATATGTAGCCTCCGGGCAACTCCATAATGCTCTGAACAGATGCATTTTGCGTTGAAGTAATAACCAATTTCCATTTGCCAACACCAGCACCAAGCGCACCGCTCAAACCCAATGTTTTATTTCCCTGCTCTATATCAACCGAAGAAAGAGTTGCTGTTGCAAATGCAGGAACCTCGATTGAAACGGAACCTGCATTCCTACCAGTATCATCAATACCAGTAATTACAAAGCTATTTTGTACGTCCGTATTATTGGATAGCCTCAACTTGCTTTGCTGATTTACGTTTTTTGCGGGATTGAACATTCCAATTTCGTGCAAAGTCGCAGACATAAATGCGGGTGCAATATCATGCATTGCATTCAAAAAACCTGATGGCGAGCGAATCAAACCTTGGGCAGAAATCGTACTGACCGATGAAATTGCCAATCTCCAATTGCCAACCCCCTGACCCGCAGCACCAGATAACCCCTTGGAGCTATTGCCGTTTTCGATATCACCTGAAGTTAATGTTTTTGTCTCGTACGAAGCGAGAGAAACAGATAACTGCTGCTTTAAATTACCAGCATCATCAATTGGAAGAATGGTGGCCGTGGTGGGTGAGGATGTTTCATTAATTATTCGAATGAAACCCTGTTGTTCCACGTTCGAGGCAGCGGGAACATAATTAAGAGTTATTTTGTTTGCTAGAACCAAATTACAGAGGAAAAGTTGTCCAATAACAACTAACGAGATTAGCTTTTTCATAGGTTTTCTCAATTCCATTATTCCATGAGATGTATTTCTAATTTGCAGCCAAAGCTGGCACTGAAGTCTACCTAGCTCCAATAAAGCAGTCCACAACCAAAAAAAATAATACGCACTCAACGTAAGCGACCGTAAGTTACGAACAATTATCGAGAGAACCGTGACAACTCGGTAAATCACGGTAAAAAGACGGTATAACTAGCCCTCTTAGCGATGTCTGAAAATACCCTTTTCCCGTTATACTCCCGTTATATTGCCGTAAAAATGCCGTAATTACGGCTTTGCTTAAGTTGCTTTCTCAGCCCCCACAAACCGCCAAAGCCGTTGCGTTGAAGCATTCTAAAGAGCCTTCGCGATGTCCATTCGTTGTTCCGGCTAGTCCTGTAGCCCTCTACATTTAAAACGCTCACAACCGCTCTACAGGGCGGCACAAGTAAGTCTTTTTCCTGTAACAACACGGCAACTCGGTTAATAACTAATTTGTTTATCTTGCTTTGTTCGCATCTGTGCATTGCAAATCACCTTATTAAGTCATCGTTTTTGCAATTGAAAGCAATGAGTTACATAACTACGTACCCTTATTCTGCAGCTCATTTAGTACACGTATATTGGTATATTATAAAGGTCTTCATTTTTCGTAGGGATTCAAAGAACAAAAGCATCAATACAGCTACATAAACTGTAGGGATTAGAAAAGAATTCGCGAGATTTAGCGGCAACTCACTTCATTATTTGTAGTGAATCACCGCAACTTTTAAGGGAGAAAAAATCGAATTAGACTCCCTTGTCGATTGAAAAAACTCTAATCGGGTACAAGGTAGGCATTACATCTAACTTGCCTTTACATTCATGAATTGGAAGCCAGTTCAACGCATACAAAGCGCACTGCCCATGCGGATTCTGCCTATCTCTGGTTGGGTCACGAGTTCTAGTAATTATTCGTTTACCCATTAGCTCCTTGAGTGCCCTACAAAGCGTTGCTTCACTTTTTATTCCCCACAACCTTACCCGACTAAATGGCGCGCTTAGGTCGCCATTGTTTGAGCCGTTGTATTGATAAACCAGAATAATAAGCACCTTAATAGCGACAGGCGAAAGTGACCGAAAATCTGGCAAATCTAACAATGGATAAGGCAACGCAAGAAAACGGGAAGCATCCTTTCTTCCCTTTGCTCTGACTCTCGTTTTCGCCATCTAATCACCCCCACCTATGAATGGCGGAAGTCGGGTGTTATTCTGATAAACGAGAGAATGAAGCAAGCCGCTTTTAATCTCAGCAGATTGGGAAGTTGCCGCTTCCCTTTCTGCAATTCTCTTAGACTCTAAATTCAAGACATCGCTTGCCCATTTCTGCCCTTCATCGCCAGCCCACTCAATCACCTCCTCAGTTAGCATGTAGCACACAAATACCGCGCTACGCCCTATTGGGTCAGGTGTTGGCTCGGGTTGCTCATAACGAAAGATTGACCAGTTATGCTTGGACTCCAAATACCAGATATGTGCAGCAAGCCTGTAAGAGCCTGAGATAAAATCAGCGTGTCTATGGTTTAAGATTTCACCAAAAATAAGACGCGCCAAAGTTCGGCCTGCCAGTGAGTTTTTGCGGGGATAGCTAATTTTAGCCTTCATGCTACTGCCCTCCCTGTGCGGCCTGCTCATCTAGCCAGTCTTCAAATGAATCAAGGTCGATTAGCACCTTGCGCCCAATTCGAACAATACAACTAGAAAAGCCATTTTCCTTAGCGTTAAAAATCAACCAACGAATTGAGCTTTGCGTAAAGTTTGCATCTGGATATTTAGAAGGTACATTCTTTACTGTGGATAGACGTCTATTACTATGAGTCATAATCTTTACCTTTTGGTTGTTGTGCATTAGTGCACTTAAAAGGTAAAACTTACGATGCAAAATAAAAAATGCAAAAAGTAGCTAATTCTAGAATTAAGTAGTTGTTGCGGGATTATTTTTTAGGGCCGGGTTTAGATGCTTCTTTAGGGACTATTTTTGCAGCATTAAACCACTTAATAGCGGTATCCCTAGGCACTACAATCTGCTTGTCATTTTTATCTCTTACATTTGCCGCTGACCATTCCTTACTAAGTAACTCATACATACCGCCAACGGTAGTAATCAACTTGTTTTCAATCTCCTCAGACGTCCAAATTGCTTTAGCAGATTTTATAAAATAATCTTTAGCACCACTTAACCTACTGTACTTGCCCCCCTCGCTCTTTCTTTGCTTATCTCGATTAATATGAGAAGCCAATGAATCGACTGCAGTCATAACTGTCTTATGATAAAGCTCACTATATATATGCGCTAAAATCTCTTGTGCGGAACACAAGGAAGATATCATTTCAATCATTGAAACCATTGAATCTTTTTCTGAAAGATTTGCGCTTACAACACCAAGCTCTCTATTAGCACGAACAACCTCCTCAAGAGCAAGCATTGCATAAAGCTGAAATATGGTAAAAGTAGACTTCAATTCTAGTTTATAAAGCTCGCTATTCTTATTTTCGTACAAGTCCCTAACAACCATAAAATTACAAAACTGCAAAGACCTTACAACATACCCCTCTGTCTCTTTATATGAATCACTAATTTGTAAAAGCTCTTTCCCCAAAGCAATTATTTTGCATAGGTCATCAAACCCAAGACAAAACTGCTCAAAACTTAAATCGCCCAAATAAAGTCGAACACCAGTATTATTAGACTCAAATATGCGAATTAATCGCCCTTGTAGGTAGGGATAACTTGCGCTTTCGTTATAAATAACACCACGCGTTGAATAAAAATATTCACACAAATCCTTGAAAGTAATCATAGGGAAGCCTACCTAAATATTTTTTCATTCATAGAGCTAAGCACCTTACTTGTGTGCTGCTCGGACAAGTGCGCGTACCTCTGCACCATCTGCAAAGTTTTATGCCCAAGTATTTCGGCAATCTCTGCCAAGGTAGCGCCATTCATAGCCAAGTAACTTGCAGCGGTATGGCGCAAATCGTGAAATTTAAAATCATCCAATTGAGCAGCTTTGATTGCCTTGCCCCAAGGGATACGAACAAATAGCGGCACTTCTGGTTTCACAACAGAATAAAACAATAAATTAGTATCTAGCCTCCTTACCTTTGCCATTGTGCTTATTAGCTCTTTGGCATGACCTACCAGCGGAACGGCACGACGCTCACCATTTTTAGTTTCGTGCAAAATTACGCGGCCGCGCACGAGGTCTACATCTGCCCATGTGAGGCTCATAATTTCCATTTGGCGCATACCCGTAGAAAGCGCCAGAACAACAATGGTGTACAAGTGTTCGCAACTAGAAGCCTTGCAAGCATCAAGCAACCGAATGCGCTCATCATCATCTAAAAAACGCACACGGCCCCTAGGCTCTTTAGGGCGGCGCACTTTGCGCATGGGGTTATCGTCTAACCATTCCCATTCATTTACAGCCACCGTAAAGGCATGGGAAAGCGCAGCCATGTAGCGAACTACCGTGGCAGGCTCGCGGCCTTTCTGGAGCTTATCGCGCACCTCACCGAGAACCATGGGGGTGATTTCTGCCAAGGTTGAATAACCAAGTTGAGACTTCCACCAATTCAATTGGCGGCCTTGTGCATTCATGCTTTTTGGCTTGGTTGGGAGGATGTCACTTATGTAGCGGTCAATTAATTCCGAGAGCGTACGCTTTTTCGCTTCGGTGGTTTTGAAGTGCCTACCCTCGCGGATTGCGGCCTCCGTTTGTTGAACCCAGCGCTTTGCATCAGTCTTGCGGTCAAAGGTCGCATTTTGGGGCGCAAAGCCTTAAAGCCGTATTTGCGCTTGATAGGTTACGCTTCCATCTGCCTTTTTCCGCTCTCGTATTGTTGCCATATCTAGCCCCCTTGATAGCACTACCCAGAAGACTACTAGATACCACAACAAACCACAATAAAGGATTAATAATCACCGTGTTTAATATATAAAACCTTTAAATATCAGTTATTTATTAACAATGTGTTGTTTTTTATAGCAATTTTGTCACACCAAGCTACCAAAAAGGTGCGCAAACAGTGAATTCTGAGGAGTTGGGGGATTTAAGAAAGAGGCGTTTTTGGGGGTGTGACAAGAGTGTGACGCGGCAAATAAAAAAGGCCTAGAATTTTTTCTAAGCCTTTGTTTTATATGGTGCCCAGTCCCGGAATCGAACCAGGGACACGAGGATTTTCAATCCACTGCTCTACCGACTGAGCTAACTGGGCGTGTCGCTTGCAGGCTGGCTGCAAGAGGCGCGTATTAAACCCGCTTGGGGGTTTTGAGTCAATACTCGCTGCGAAAAAAAAGCCTTTTTTATCAAGGGTTAATTAAATGCTGAACCGTTTGTGTATTTATTGCGCAATCAGGCTTTTGGCGGAGGGACGTAGCCTTCTGCTTGGTCGTAATTGTCGCCCGAGAGGAACTTGAGCATTTGCTCGTTGAGGTATACGCGGGTGCCCATGTCCATCATATTCAGGCGTTTTTCGTTGATGAGCATGGTTTGGTGTGCCATCCATTCTTGCCAGGCTTTTTTGGAGACGTTGTCGAAAATATCCTGACCTTTCGCGCCGGGGTACGGCGGCAAATCCAAGCCTTCGAGTTCTTGTTTGAATTTGCGACAAAAAACGAGTCGAGCCATGAGGTTTCCTGCTGGGTGATGTGTTCGATGGGCGCCTATTGTAGGGCGATTACCGCCGCGGGTCTAACTGGCTGAGTTTTTCCAACAGTTTTTTCACGGGTGCAGCCAAACCCAAGGCTTCAGGCTCGTGCAAGCTATACCAATGGTGGCCGCCGCTGGCGACTGCGCGCGGAGCTTTGGCGAGCTGGATGAGTACGGGCGTGATATCCAAATGATAATGGCTAAAAGTATGCCTGTAGCTGTTCCAAACTTCGGTGTGAGTTACTTTGCCAAATCGATCTTGCGCGTAGGTTTCGGCATCGGCATCTATCGCTAATTCCGGAAAGCTCCACAAGCCGCCCCAAATGCCTTGTGCTGGGCGCTGCTGCAAATAAATTTCGCCATTGGGATTGCGGAACATTAATAACTGCACGGATTTTTCGGGCAATTCTTTTTTCGGTTTTTTACCGGGGTAGCGCGTTTGCTCACCTTGCGCGTAGGCGATGCAACCGGATTGCAGCGGACATTGCTCGCACTTGGGCTTGCTGCGCGTGCAGAGGGTTGCGCCCATGTCCATCATGGCTTGGGTGTAATCCTTGCTGCGTTTTTTGGGTGTGTATTCTTCGGCAATTTCCCACAACCGATTGAGCGTATCCGTTTGCCCCGGCCAGCCATCAATTGCGCGATAACGTGCGAGCACGCGTTTCACATTACCATCTAAAATCGCAGCGCGTTTTTGAAAGGCGATACTAACAATTGCGCCCGCGGTTGAGCGACCAATGCCGGTTAATTCGCTGAGTTCTTCTACTGTATTAGGAAACTCGCCGCCATATTGTGCAACTACAGTTTGCGCGCAGCGATGTAGATTGCGCGCACGGGCGTAGTAACCTAAGCCTGTCCACAAATGCAGAACTTCATCTATAGGTGCCGCTGCAAGTTTTTGTACAGTGGGGAATTTTTTAGTGAAGCGTTCGAAATAGGGAATCACGGTCGCCACTTGCGTTTGTTGCAACATAATTTCTGACAACCACACGCGGTAGGGCGTGATGTTTTGTTGCCAAGGCAAATGTTTGCGACCGTGTTTATCAAACCACTTTAAAACGGATAGCGAAAAATTAGTTGTCATTTATCGGTTTTTTCTTTCTTCTTAAATAAATTTTTGAGTAAGTCTTTAGCTTTTTCAGCTTTGCCTTCGCCGCCGAGTTTTTCATCCAGCTTTTTCAGCAAGTCTGATTTTTTCTCTTCCAATTTCGCGCCGTGTGTTTCTTTCAATTTATAGGCGGCGAAATCTTTAATTAAACTGCTGAGCTGTTCTTTATCGGGGCGACAATCTTTTGTGGGATCTATTTGCGCATAGGCACCTTTGCAACGCAACAAAGTCATACTGCGTTCTACCCAATAGTTGCTGGTGACTTTACAACCTTGTGCGCTGGTGGTGATGCTGGTGGGCGTATCGGTTGCATCGCGATTTAATTTTAATGGCAGTACAAAATCATAACTACCACTCACCAAACTTAAGGTTCCGCTGGTGCCCAGCACCAACTTTTCCACATTGCCGCTTACAGATTCAACCCTAATAACACGCTTGGCAATACTCGCTTTACCGGAAAGTTTTTGCAGTTCTGTGTAGGCGTTCCAGTTGGTTTGAGGCGCTTCCTCCTGATTAACCATATTTACCAGTTTACAGAATTGCTGCTCCACATTGAGCGGTGCTAAACGCATTTTATCGCCGGAGAAATTTAGTGTTCCAGTGAGCGAGTCCAGAATTTGATTTTTGCTGACGCCGCTTGCCTGACCGTTAGCATTGGCGTGAAGGCTGCCGCTCAACTGCATTTTTTTATCGAAGCCTTTATCTTTTAAGATGGGAGCAACATCTACACCTTTAACAATTGTTTCAAAATGCAACTGCGGGTTATCTCCACGAACATCCACGGTATTTTTTGCATGAATGCTGCCGGCGTAGGCATTTGCATTCAGTGTTTGTTGCACCACGCCTTGTTTTGCATCCACCTCTAACAATACTTTTTCCATATGCATTTTGGAAAACAAAAAACTGTTGAGCGAGAGTTTGGCATTCACATTTAATTTGCGCAGCAATTCAACTGGCACCAAAGGTTCATCGCCAATTGTATGTACTGCGGGCGCGGGTGCGGCGGGAACATTTTGCGCTTGATCTGCCGGTACAGGCGTTGACAGCGGCGGAGCAAGATAATCATCGGCATTGATATCATCGCCTTGCAAATCGACCACCAAAGCTTGGCTTGCAAAATCTTTTATCGCGATGCTGCCGCCAAAATGGGTTTTATCGACTTGCAAATTCAGGGCATTAAACGCAATTTGTTTTTTATCGCCAGCAATATCGCTGGTGAGGCTTAACTCAGTCAGCGCTTTTTCATTGGCAGTTTTGTGCGCAATACCAAATGCAGTCATAAACTGTTTGGAGTTAAGCGCAGGAATGGCCAATTTGCCTTGATAATGGAGATTATTTTTTAAGTCATCCACGTTTAAGCTGAATTGCAGTTTCAGGTTGGCAGAATCTTTTGCGCGAATATCTAATTCCAATTCGCCTTTATCCAAGACCAACGAATTTAGTCCATCACCAACTGCTACGCTGTTGTGCAATTTGGTTTTAATTTGCAGTTGCTCTGCTTTTTGAGTTAATTCAGTTTCCCACGCAGCATCAACATCAAAAGGATTGCCTTTGAGATTTACATCCTTCATATCGACATTGATATTTTTAAGTGCGAGCTTGCTGCCTTTGCTTAAATCCGCGTAGGTGATTTGACTGTCGTGAAGGCTGATTTTTTCGATGGAAAGTTGGAGTTCTTTTTTATCAGCTTTTTCTGGAACTTGTGGCGCGGAGCTTTCAGTTACTGCTTTTTTCTTGAGGATATTTTCCCAATTGCCGACACCTTGCTCGTTGACTTCAAGATTAATTGCCGCACCATCAACCAGCACATGCTTTACTTGGAAATCACCTTTCATGAGCGGGACAAAAGCGATGAGGAAGCTCGCTTTTTTTACATCCGCCAAAATTGCTTGCGGCGCATTATTATCCGCAAGGGAAACCTCATTGGCGGCCACGCCTAATGCGGGCCAGTAGGCCCAATGCAAATCGCCGCGCATAGTGAGTGCAATGCCGCGCTCCGCCGCCAGCGATTGAATGCGTGGTTTAAATGAATTGGCATCAATTAATAGCGCCAACACAATAACCGAGACAATTAAAAACGCGATTATAAATCCGGTTATTTTTAATACAGATTTCACACTCATCTGTGCACTCCATCTTCTTAAATAGGGCCCGCTCGCCGCAGTATACCTTGTTGCTACAGCGCTTATAGCTCAGACCACCGCAAAGCCGCAAAAGATCCAAAACCTAGGATTCAACTGGTACAAGTTCCGCTGCGCCGTTAGAATAGCGGCCTTTTCTGTATTCCTTCCTTTTTAGTGTCGAGGCATTTCATGGGTTTTAAAACCGCGCTCTACGCCACCCACCAAACCATGGGCGGCAAGCTGGTCGATTTTGGCGGCTGGGATATGCCTTTGCATTACGGCTCGCAAATTGAGGAGCACAATCATGTACGCCAAAACGCGGGCATGTTTGATGTATCTCACATGACCGTGGTAGATGTTAAAGGCGATGATGCCAAAGCCTACCTTCAATACTTGCTCGCAAATGATGTCACCAAAATTGAGGCCATTCCCGGAAAGGCGCTCTACAGCGGCATGTTGAACCCGGATGGCGGCGTAATCGACGATTTGATTGTTTACAATATGAGCGGCTGGTTCCGTACAGTAGTGAACTGCGGGACTCGCGAAAAAGATTTGGCGTGGATGACCAAAATCGCCGCCGACTTCAAAGTTGAGCTGACCGAGCGCGATGACTTGGCGATGGTGGCGATTCAAGGCCCAAAGGCGATTGAGCTCACTAAAACTGTTGTATCTCCAGCACGCGCTACGGTGATTGATAACTTGAAGATTTTCCAAGGCTTGCCCGAAGGCGAGTGGTTTATCGCCCGCACCGGCTATACCGGTGAAGATGGCTTGGAAATCATGCTACCCAACGCAGAAGTTGAAGCTTTCTGGGCTGCACTTAACCAAGCCGGCGTTCCCGCATGTGGTCTGGCGGCGCGCGATACCTTGCGCTTGGAAGCTGGCATGAACCTTTACGGCCACGAGATGGACGACAGCGTATCGCCACTGGCCGCCAATATGGGCTGGACGATTGCCTGGCAACCGGCCGAGCGCAACTTTATTGGCCGCAAGGTTATTGAAGCCGAAAAGAATGCTGGCTCGCCCTTCAAGCTGGTGGGACTGGTTCTGCGTGAGCGCGGCGTTATGCGTGCAGAACAGGTGGTGTCTGTAGACGGCAGCGAGCAAAAAGGCGTGATTACCAGCGGGACTTTTTCGCCAACTTTAGGCTATTCTATAGCTCTGGCGCGCGTACCGGCGAACATTGGTAGCCAATGCCATGTGGAAATGCGCGGTAAGCAAATTTTAGTGGATGTGGTTGCCCCCACTTTTGTGCGCAACGGCAAACCGCTTGTGTAATTGATGGAAGTCGTCATCCTCGCGCAGCGGGGATCCAGCTTTTGAAACTTAATTAATCGCTTATATCTTGAACGTCAAAGGCTGGATACCCGCTTCGCGAGTATGACGAAAGATATTTTCATATAGCGGCATTTACATTTTTAGACATATTTAGAACACAGGAAAACATCATGAGCGACATTCGCAAAGAATTGAAATACCTCAGCAGCCACGAGTGGGCGCGCATTGAAGAAGATGGCACCGTCACCATCGGCATTACCGACCACGCACAGGAAGCCTTGGGCGATGTTGTTTATGTTGAAACCCCAGAAGTTGGCAGCCACGTTGCTGTTGGCGAAGAAGCTGGCGTAGTTGAATCTGTTAAAGCCGCTTCTGACATTTACTCTTTAGTATCAGGCGAAGTGATTGAAGTTAACGAAGCCTTGGCTGATGCGCCAGAAACTGTTAACGCATCACCTTACGATGACGGCTGGTTCTTCCGCGTTAAGCCAGATGATTTGGCTGAATTGGATGAAGCACTTGATGCGGCTGATTACCGTGAATTGATTGAAAGCGAAGAATAATTTTTTCGAATTCAAAAAAATTACTCATAAAAAAACGCAGCCTAGGCTGCGTTTTTTTATGAGCGGGTTTTGAAAAAAAGAGCAAGGTAAGGCCAACACACAACCTCACCTTGCTGGAGCAACCATCTAACTGTTTAACCGGTAATATTTAGTTAAGCTTAAGCGTTCAAGCGAACCGCACAACATTAAACCTCAACTTCATTTCGTTTCACTTGGTGATGCAAATCTAACAAGGTGTCTTTGTTTACCAAATCTTCTGCATAGCTACGTTTTCCTTCAAGTTTGCGCAGCAACACATAAAACATCGGCGTAAAAAACAAACCAAAAACCGTCACGCCTAACATGCCGGAAAATACCGCAACTCCCATCACGCTGCGCATTTCAGCACCCGCGCCTTTTGAGAACACCATTGGCAACACACCCATGATAAATGCAAAGGATGTCATCAAGATGGGACGCAAACGCATACGACTTGCAGTTACAGCAGCTTGATAAGTTGCCATGCCACGAATTTCTAACTCACGTGCAAACTCCACAATAAGAATTGCATTTTTACTCGCGAGCCCCGCCAACACAAATAAACTCACTTGCGTGAAAATATTGTTGTCGCCTTTGCTAATCCATACTCCGACCAATGCCGATAAAATGGAGAGCGGCACAATAGTAACCACTACTAATGGCAATACTAAACTTTCGTACTGCGCAGCCAACACCAAGAACACCAAGAGCAAACACAGCGGTAAAATATAAATAGCTGTATTGCCTGCAAGCACTTCTTGGTAAGTGAGATCAGTCCACTCATAAACAATTCCAGAAGGCAGCACTTCAGCGAGAATGTCTGCAATCGCATCTTGCGCCTGCCCACTCGAATAACCCGGCGCGGCATTGCCGTTAATATCGGCAGCCAAATAGCCGTTGTAATGTGCAGCACTTTCGGGACCGTAACTTTCCTTCATGGATAAGACCGAACCGAGCGGCACCATATCGCCCTGCGCGCTGCGCACTTTTAGGCTGAGCGCATCTTCTGGCGTACTGCGAAATTTTCCATCCGCTTGCGCGATGACTTGATAGGTACGCCCGAACTGATTGAAATCATTTACATAGAGTGAACCCAAATAAACCTGCATAGTATCGAACACATCTTTAATGTTGAGACCAAGCTGTTTTGCTTTTGTGCGATCCACATCGGCATAAAGCTGCGGCACATTAATTTTGTAATTTGAATACACGCTTGCTAATTCTGGGCGCTGCGCTGCCTTTTGTTGAATTTGTGCAACCACGTCTGCCAATTTTTCGTAACCAAGGCCAGCACGATCTTCCACCTGCAATTTAAATCCACCGGTTGTACCCAGCCCGCGTACCGGCGGCGGCGGAAATATTGCAATAAAAGCTTCTTCAATACCGGCAAATTTTCCCTGCAGTTTTTGCGAAATTGCAGCAGCCGATAAATCAGCACTCGTGCGCTCGTTAAAATCTTTTAAGGGGAAAAATACAATACCCGCGCTAGAGCTATTGGTAAAACCATTCACACTCAACCCAGGAAATTGCACCGCGTTTTCAACACCTGGTTCAGCTAAACCAATTTTTCCCATTTCACGAATAACGCGTTCGGTGC
Source organism: Cellvibrionaceae bacterium (assembly GCA_021151525.1). Classification (GTDB taxonomy): domain Bacteria; phylum Pseudomonadota; class Gammaproteobacteria; order Pseudomonadales; family Cellvibrionaceae; genus Cellvibrio. The sequence goes on from JAGKXD010000044.1 coordinate 17,302, forward strand.
GATCCAAAGTTGCACCATCCGGCAATTGGGCAAATGCAATAAGATATTGTTTGTCTTGCGCAGGAACGAAACCTTTTGGAATTACGTTAAAGGCTAAGGTAGCAACGCCCAGCAAGAGCGCATACACACCAACTGCAGTCATTTTTCGTCCCAACAACTGTCCTACTTTAGTTGAGTAATTGCCCGAGGCGCGCATGAAGGATTTATTAAACCAATTAAAGAAAGGCCCGAAAGCACGATCCATTCCGCGCGTGAGAATATCTTTCTTGTCGTTATGCCCTTTCAATAATAATGCTGAAAGCGCTGGGCTTAAGGTCAGCGAATTAATGGCTGAAATCACAGTAGAAATCGCAATAGTTAATGCAAACTGTTTATAAAACTGCCCCGTCAAACCACTTACAAATGCGATAGGTACAAATACCGCAATCAAGGTTAACGAAATGGCGATAATTGGCCCACTCACTTCTTGCATAGCTTTGTAGGTTGCAGCTATAGGTGATAAACCTTCTTCAATATTTCGTTCAACGTTTTCCACCACCACGATTGCATCGTCAACCACAATACCAATCGCTAGCACCAAACCAAAAAGCGACAGAGTGTTAATGGAGAAACCAAATGCCCACATCAACGCAAAGGTGCCCACAATAGAAACGGGAACAGCTAATAGAGGAATAATGGATGCGCGCCAAGTTTGCAAAAATAAAATTACGACTATAACAACGAGTGACAATGCTTCGAGCAAAGTTTTTATCACCGCTTTAATCGAACTTTTTACGAAGATAGTGGGATCATAAACAACATGGTAATCCACACCGACTGGAAAACGCTTTTTCAGTTCTGCCATGCGTGTACGCACTTCATCCGAAATTTGAATGGCGTTTGCACCGGGCGATTGGAAAATTGGAATTGCTACAGCGGGTTGCCCGTCAAGCATAGAATTCAGTGCGAATTCCGACGCCCCCATTTCGATGCGTGCAACATCTTTTAAACGAGTAACTTCGCCATTGCTACCAGCGCGAATAATAATTTCGCCGAATTCTTCTGGGTTATCCAAACGGCCTTTTGCATTTACGGGCAACTGAACTTCAACTGGCCCAGACACAGGTGCACCACCGATAATGCCCGCCGCGACCTGAACATTTTGCTCGCGAATTGCGTTAATAATTTCGTTTGCACTCAATTGCTTCTCAGCAATTTTTTCCGGGTTTAGCCAAATACGCATGGCGTAATCGCCTGAGCCGAATAGACGCACCATACCAACACCCGGTACTTTAGCGAGCTCATCTTTAATATTCATAAGCGCGTAGTTGCGCAAATACAATTCATCGTAACTTTTATCGGGTGAAATTAAGTGCACAACCATGGTCAAATCAGGAGAGCTTTTCACAACCGTTACACCGCGCTGACGCGTGACATCTGGCAAACGAGGTAATGCTTGTGAAATTCGGTTTTGCACCATTTGCTGTGCTAAATCTGGATTGGTTCCAATCTTAAAGGTTACGGTTAGGGTGAGGCGCCCATCAGTGGTTGCTTGCGAAAACATGTACAACATATTTTCGGTTCCCGCCAATTGCTCTTCCAAAGGTGTTGCAACAGTTTCTGCAATCACTTTTGGATTGGCACCAGGATAAGAGGCGTTAACTACCACAGACGGAGGCGTTACATCGGGGTACTCAGAAATCGGCAGCTGAAACATGGCGATTGCACCCGCAATAAAAATCAGCAACGAAATCACGCCCGCAAAAATAGGTCGATCAACAAAAAACTTTGAAATATTCATAAAATTTACCTGTCTTCATCAAACTCGGGGCGCAAAAAATCCCGGAGTTTGATAATCCAATTCATCAGGTTTGAGAAAAATGCTTAGCGCTTGCGCTTTATTGCACTGAGGCCACTTTGATAGTTTCTGAAGCGGAAACTACATTGGGTACAACGGGGCTTTGCGGGCGAATATGCGATAAGCCATTGACGATAACCTTGTCCCCTGCGGCAAGCCCGGACAACACAATGCGCTGGCCTTCATAGTGATCACCTAAATTCACTTCGCGGTAGGTGGCAAGATTTTGTGCATCCACAACCATCACAAATTTTTTGCTTTGGTTTGTGCCTATCGCTCGGTCTGGAACCAAAAGCGCGCCCGATTCATTCGCCGAACCCAAACGCACTTTGGCAAACATACCTGCTGTTAATGAACCGTCTTTATTGTCAAACACAGCACGCGCACGAATGGTTCCGCTTGCCGTATCAAAGCGATTGTCGAACGCAGAAATATAACCGTGATACGCATTACCCGCATCACCACTCAAGAGCGTTAAATCTACAGGCATTTTCTGCCCACTCTTAACGCTTGGCGATAATTGAATGTAAGAGGCCTCATCCACATTAAAATCCACATACAACCTATCATTTGCAACTACCTGAGTTAGCACTGGCGCGTTGACACCTGCATCAACCACATTGCCAACAGTCAACTCGGCACGCCCTACCCGCCCAGAAATTGGCGCAGAGATATGAGCGTAGTCGAGATTAATTTGCGCCTGATTCACGGCAGCTTCTGCTTGTTTAACATCTGCCTGCGCTACTTGATTCGCGCTCAAGGCAGAGTCATACAAACTTTGTGAAACCAGTTTTGAACCTATGAGCTGTTGAGCGCGTTTTAATTCATCTTGCGCCAAGCGAGCGCGCGACTCAGCTGTTGCCAGCTGCGCCTGAGCACGTTGCAATGCGGCTTGATGTGGGCGCGGATCTATTACAAACAGCGGCTGCCCTTTCTTAACTTGCTGACCTTCTTCAAAAAGTACCTGCTGGATAATACCGCCCACCAAGGGTTTGATTGCCGCACTTTCAACGGCAACAAGGCGCCCAGAATAATTTGCCCAGGTCCGCACAGACTGAGGAGCCAAAACAACCACATCAACACTGGGTGGAGGTGGTACGGCACCCGGTGTAGCGGCGTTTCCTTGAGATGAATAATAAACACCACAGATACTCATCAGTATGAATATCGCTGCAGGAAAAAATGGGTAGGAAATAATTTTGCGGTTCATAGCTAACTCCTTAAACACCTATAAAAACTCTTATCTGGCCAAATTGGCTCACGGATCAAACCTCACCAAATGACTCGGTATATTTGATCTATTTGAAAATCATACATACCGGTCGGTATGTTGGTCAAACTGAATTTTTAACTTAGCCATGAAACAATACCAATTCGCCGGAAGCTCGCCAGAAATAAGTCTTTATAATATAGATACTTAGCGTAGAAATATGACTTTAGTTAACACTTTCTACGCTAGCATACGGAGAAGCTACCTAACTTAGCCGCGGTTGAAAAACATACCAAGCGGTATCATAATACCCACATTATTTGTCAGAGAACTCGCCATGAACGCCACAGACACGCGCACGCACCTCTTAGAAACTGCGCTTGATTTAATATGGAGCAGCAATTACAACTCGGTTGGCGTCAATGAAATTTGCAAACAAGCGGGCGTAACCAAAGGCAGTTTCTATCACCACTTTGAATCAAAAGCCGAACTCTTTTGTGAAGCTTCTGATTATTATTGGGAAGAAATTCGAAAGGAATTGGATACCATTTTTTCCCCCATCAACACACCGCTTGAGCAACTGGAAAACTGGTTGCAATTCATCGTGATCAACAAAATCGGCAATGACGAAAACAATGTAACAGGCTGCTCATTTTTTAGTGCCGGCATGCAATCTGGATGCTGTGAGCCGCGCATAACAGAAACACTTCAAGTAATGACCGAGCGCGGCGGAAAATACAATCAAGCACTTGTTCGAAGCCTGCAGAGCGGAGGTTTTTTAGGTGAGGTTGGCGACATAGAGCAAGTCGCACGCTTGCTTCAGCAATACGTGCAAGGCGCCATAAGTCATGCACGCGTAATGCGCAATTTAGATGTGATTAAAAAGGATTTGCCCGTAGGTATTTATAAGCTGATTGGTTTAAAGCCGGAGTATTGGTTCACTGCGAAACCAACCACGTCCACAGCGCCCGCCCCATAGACAAGCAGATAATTTAAACGCCCTGTAGCATCGCTCAATCGCAAAAAATTAATGCGGATTAGTGAAGTAAAATAAAAAACGCAGCTTAGGCTGCGTTTTTTATTTTACATTTTATTGATTCATTAAAGCTTAGCTAAGGAATGGCAATCGCCCCAATTTACCGATTCACCAACATCGGAAAATATTTTTGGTAATGCTAGCTTAGCCTTTGGATGAATATCGTGAAACAAAATCACACCATGACGCTTAATTAACATCAAAGTTACAATTCTATTTTCAACAGCATTTGCATCAATTTTTGCATTCCAATCTTGCGAGTCGATATTCCATAAAGCTACATGCAACTGTTGTACTTTGAAAAAATCCTTACTACCTTCTTGACGCTGCCCATAAGGAGGACGAAAAAGTGGCAATACATTTTGCTTGTTAGTTGTGTTCTCCACTACTTCTTTTGTACGCACAACGGAATCCTGCCACTGCTCCCATTTAGCGTGGGATTGGTGCTCCCATCCGTGCAAGGCAACACACTGATTGGCATATAAAGTCCTTACTCCATCGTTAGAGTTGGTATTTACACGATTTTGAAAATTAGCCCCCAAAACAAAAAACGCACCGGACTTTTTTTGCTCCTTTAGCATGGCCAAAGTTTCATCCGTTGTACCTTGTGTTTTAGAGGGGCCATCATCAAAAGTTAGATAAAATTCTCGGTCAGCCAAGCTTGCGCCAGTCCACTCATTTTCATTAAACGTAGCTATTTCGCTAGTCACTTTAGGAAACAAAGCAGCTAAACGCATTTGCTCTGAAATATAGGTATGAGTAAACCTATCAAGATTATCTCGCCATGCAGATATTGTAGCTGGAATCGATACTACCCATGTATCAGCCTTTAGCAAAAAATCAGTCAAACCCAAAGGCTTTTCAATACACGTCCAATCACTCGCAGAGCAAGACTTGGCCGCTTGCAGGTAATTATTAAGCGTCAAGCTCAATTCAGTATTAATCCATTGATCAACCGAGTTGCGATTAACACTATTAATTTTAAACGTAGCAAGGATTTCGCTATCGCTCATAGTTTGCATGACATGTAAATTCCGCACATAAACTAATTGCGAGGCTCGAGAGGCTCTGTCAAAACCAATTTTGGTAGAAATATCTTCTGACCATAAGTTTCGATCAATCGTAGCAACCGCTGCAGGGCCGACAGGGTCGGCCACTACAGATTGAATCATCAATACACATACGCAGGCGACTATAGATTTAAGAAAAGTGCGCATTACTGCGCACCCTTATCAAGCATACGTTGAATCGCATTGTCGTAAACGGTGTTTTGCTTTTCTTGTTTTGCGTACCTATATTCACGCAAGGCATCATTCCACTGCTCACTAGCTTCATAAATGCGACCATTATTATAGTGTGAGCTTGCACGAACAGTCGGTGCAGTAGCTCCACTGGCTAAAGCAATTGCTTTACGATTTGCCCACAGAGCTTCCGCAACACGGCCAGCCTGCTGAAAAGTTAGACCCAAGTTGCTATAAGCTTGGCCATAGTTACCATCTAATTCGATGGCAGCTTGAAATAAACGAATGGCTTCATCGAAATTTTTAGCATGGAATGCTGTTTCACCCTGCGTATTTAATGCTTTTGCACGCACTTGGTTTTCAGCACCAGACGTAACTGCCAGCGCCGTGCTGTTATTAATAACACCTTGGAATTCCGCAGTCTCCAACCTATCGTGTGATGTCACATTTTTAATGGTATTAAAGTCTTGGAACTCACCAGATTCAGTAACCGCAAAAATTGTCCACAAATTGCCGACTTTATTGGTAGGAACATAGTAGGTTCTAATGAGTGTTTGACCGACATAAACAAATACTTTTGCACCACTATTCGAGAGCATAGAAGAGTTTGTATTATTCCTATTGGAATAATCATGCACAGCATAAACATATTTTTCACCGTCATGCTTACGCTGAATGGTAATTGTTTCCGGGCCATAACTAGTGGTGTCATCTACATCTAGCAATGCGTCAACACCATTCATATGTGAGAAATAAACATGATTATTGGGATAACTAAGATGCGAATCCAAATCTGATGGTGCTGCCCCCCAATTCAGCACAATACGCATGCCGTCTAAATTAGTCATCACAGGACTAATTGCGTAAGTCATTCCTGCACATGGGCACTTAACCACTAAATTGGAATAGCCAGCTTTTTTTACAATAAGAAGCGCATCTGCTGAATCTGCAAAGGTAGCATTTAATAGCGCTTGACCTTGCGCATTGGTAGTAGCAGTAACTGATTGCTCACCATTTTTTTGCAACGTGAGCGTTGCATCAGCAATTTTCTGATCTTTTACAGTTGCACTTAAAATTTGCACATTAATATCGGCTGCCAACGTCAACGAAGCTGCACCCATGGTAAAAGATATGAACAACAATTTTATTAAATTTAATGCTTTCATTCCTAACATCCTTTAATGGTTCATCTATGTATAAAAGAACTATCTATTCACTCGCAAAGGCAGTCTACACAGAAGCTAAATCCAGTTATAGCTATTTACACATATTTTTTACAAGGAACGCTTATTCACGATTGGTTAAGGAATTACTTACTGTTCAACTATCGCAAAGGATTTTAAGTTCGCCGCCGCACGACGCAACACACCTTGATCTTCTTCACCGCGCACACCACTAAAGGCCACAATCAGACGTTCGCCATTTGCAGTTTTTGCTTCAAGCCCACCAAGCCAGCCGATAAATTCTGGATGCGGAATGCCGAATTTTTCGGTATCGAGTTCGCCGTTATACACCAGCTTTTCGTAAGCACCCGTTGCATAACCGGTTAACCAAACCTGCAAGGCTTTTTTAGTCGCCACTTGCGCAACTTGGCGCTGACGAATGGGGTTATTGCCGTACATGCGCGTAACAACATCACCCGCGGCATTCATCACACACAACACACAATTGCCGTTGGAGATTTGCAACTCTTCGGGCACCTCCAATATTTTTGGCAGCAGGCGCCCAACTTCATCGGCAATGCTATTGGCAAGAGTTTGAAATTCGAAAACATTCATAAGCCTACTCACGTAATTTATTGTTGTGGGAGTTATACCGAAATAAAACGCCTAGGCACAGCAAGGATTTGTTTATATTGTTTAAGCTAAAACAAGATTCGGTTTTGCAGTTAGCTGAATTTTTCGCCCATCGCCCTGCACGGTTACATCAATAAATAAGTCAGGCTCTGGCAAAATTCCCCGGCCGCGTTCAGGCCATTCCATTAAACAAATACTGCCATCTGAAAAGTAATCGCGAATACCCATGTACTCTAATTCTTCGGGATCACCTAAGCGATACAAATCGAAATGGTAAACGCGACGCTCTGCGAATTCGTAAATTTCTACCAGCGTATAGGTGGGGCTTTTCACGGCGCCCGCATGACCAAAAGCGCGCAAAATTCCGCGTGACAAAGTCGTTTTGCCTGCGCCCAAATCGCCATTTAAAAATACACATTGCGATGCTGATTGTGCGCGCAAGGTGCGGCCAATGCCCTCGCCAAAGGCGACCATATCGGCTTCGTTAGCTATATAAAATTCTTGTGTAACTTTTTGATTAGTTGACGACACTTTCATTTACTCTGAAATTTATTCACTCAGCAATTGCGATAGGTAAGGAATAATATCGGTCGCTAACAAACCGCGTTGGCCGATTTTTTCAACGGCCAAATCGGCTGCACTTGCATGAAGTACCGCACCCAATTGTGCCGCCTCATCTACCGACAAGCCTTGCGCGATAAGCGCTCCTAAAAGGCCGCTGAGCACATCACCCATACCACCGGTCGCCATACCGGGGTTACCAGCAGTCACCACGCCAGTAATAGCCGATTCGCCCAGCACCAAACTGCCCGCCCCCTTCAAAATTACCGCCCCACCGAGCTTTTGCTGCAGCTTGGTCACCGCTGAAAAACGGTCTGCATTAATGTCTGAATTGGCGATATTTAACAAGCGCCCCGCTTCGCCGGGATGCGGTGTGTAGAGCCAGTTTTCTTGCGGAGCGAAATTGGGAAGAACGCGACCTTCGGCGATGATATTGAGTGCATCTGCATCCACCACCATCGGCAAGCCAGATTTGGCCGCGGTTTGCAGCAATTGCTCTGACCAAGGTGAACGGCCGAGGCCGGGGCCTATAACCAACACAGTGGCACGCGCCAATAAAGGTTCTAACTCCTGACCAGAAACCACGCCGCGGGCGATAATCTCTGGGCAACGGGTGAGGATTGCAGGCACATGCTCCGGGCGAGTCGCCACACTGACCAAACCTGCACCGCAGCGGGCGGCAGCTTCTGCCGCCATAATCACCGCGCCGCCGTAGCCGTAGTCGCCACCAATCACCAACACATGGCCGAAGTTGCCTTTGTGGGCATCGGCGCTGCGTGGAGGGAGTGATTCGAGCAAATCGATGAGGTGTAATTGTTCAGTTTGAGCAGCCGCTTGTTCGTAGATTTCTGCGGGAATCGCCAAATCTGACAAAACCACTTCGCCACACACTGTAGGGCCACGACCAGTTAGTAGGCCACGCTTGACGCCGATAAAGGTAATCGTGAGATTGGCGTTTACCACAGCGCCGTGGCTCGCGCCCGTATCGCCATTGAGGCCGGAAGGAATATCTATCGCCAATACTGGCAAACTGCTGGCGTTAATTTGGGTGATGGCCGCGGCGAATTCGGGGCGAACTTCACCTTGCACACCAATCCCCAGAAGCGAATCCACAATTACGCCAGCTGTAGGTGCCGCAGCGTCAGCAAAAGGAATAATGGCAACCTGCTCCTGCACCGCAAATTCGTAAGCGGCACGCGCTTCGCCGCTAAGCTTTTCACCCGCCGTTAGCTGGATAATCTGTACGGGCAATTTGCGCTGAGCAGCCAAGGCCGCCAGCACATAACCATCACCACCGTTTTTGCCGGAGCCGCAGTAAACCGTAATTAACTCAGGTGCGGGGAAGCGCTCGACCAACAAATCATAGGCCGCACGACCAGCGCGCTTCATCAACTGGATTCCGGGAATACCACTGGCGATAGCGGCGGCATCCAAGGCGTATACCTGGGCAGTTGAATAGAGGCTGGCATTAGGTGCGGTAATTTTCATAAGGAACTCAATGGTGGCTGACGGATGTAGGCGATCTAGGACAATAATGGTGGGCGATTATACGCATGTTACCGACGCTATCGAAGCTGGAATTTAATCTCTAGCCGCCGAATTTAATCAGCAGAAAGTTCGCGAGCGCAACCAATTAAACCTATAGTTAGGCGTAAGCCCAATTGCCCCCTTTTGACTTTGTGATAACACCTTCAAGATGCCACCAAACTTTAGTATCCAAGATATTCTCCACGGGAACGTCGGCCAGTTGGAGCAATTACTTCGCTCAGCTGCTGCACCGTCGCCAGTGGCGGGCTTGTGCAATACCACCGCCGAAAAGTTGTGTCACTTTTTGCTGAAGGGCGAGCAGTTTGACGCAACACTAGAAACTCACCTCATCGCACTGCAACATGCATTGAGTTTACAAATTGCACGGGATGATGCTTTTTATTGCGACGCTCAACACCCATTGCGCAGTGCGCTTCAACTTATCCTCAACCGCGCCAGCATTTGGTACGCGCGTGATTCAAAAGCGAGCCAACAATATCTGGAAAAACTTGTAGAGTTTATGCAAGTTTGTGTGAGAGGCGATCCTCATCATTTGCGAGCAACACAACAGGAGTTTTTGCGATGGCTGGAGAGCGAAGACAAACGCGCCGCCATGTTGGAATCGCGCCTGTGCGAAACCGAAATCAATCACTTTAAAATGATAAGTGCAGAAGCGCGCGTGTTGGATCTAATCAACGCGTCGCTCGCGTTCAAATTATTCCCGCAAGATTCCACCGCAGGCATTAGCAGCGTGTTAAAAAGCGAATTACTGCACTCCTACTTTAACGCTGGTAGCGAGAGCCCTTTTTGGAAAAAGTGGCAGAGACTCTTGCCCATGCTAGGCAAAGTATTTGTCACGATTAATGTACAAGACCGCAGCGAAGAAGATGAGCAATCACTCTACCGCACTATTCCCGCGCTGCTGAACGAATTAGACGCGTGTTTGGAACTTAACACTAGCCATCCCGATAGTTATCGCCAATGGGTAGAAAGCATTTCTGAAAAATTAATGTTGGCGATAAAAAAACAAAGTATCCACTGCGAAGCCTTTGTTGCCTTGAGTTACCCAGAAGATCATAGCAACCTTAATACCCGTGTTACGGCCGATTTACTTCAGCAGACAAATCACTTTACGCAGGGCGATTGGATTTTATTTAGCGGTGAAACCGGGCAAACCATTCGCTGTAAACTGGCCTTAAAAAGCACAGAAATGGATCAACTCTTGTTTGTTGACCACACTGGCCGCAAGGTGATGAACAAAAGCGTGAAAGATTTTGCAGTTTGCCTCTCTACGGGGATCGCCAAAAAATTAGTGATTATCAGCATTGAAGAAACCATCGCCAAAATTATTCAGGCGCTCATCGATTTGTATCAACAAAAACAAGCGCAGCTGCAAGCCCAACAAGAAGCGCAGCACGCCAAACAAGTAGCCGAAGCAGAACAACTGCGACAGGCAGAAGAACAACGCAAACAAGAAATAGAAGCCGAAACCAAACGCCAAATTGTCGCGAAATTAGCAGAGCGCCAAGCCGCCGCACAAAAAGCACTGGCCGAAGCGGCAGCTTTGGCTGAAGAACGCGCGCGCCGCACTGCAGAATTAAAGCTGGAAGAAGAACGTATGCGCTTGCAATTGGAAGCCGAACAAGCCGCCGAAAAATTACAGCGGGTACAACTCGCCAATATCAACATCAGTTCATTGAACTTAGGAGCGCGAGTAGAATTAATTATTAACAATGAACCTGTGCGCTGTAAGTTGGCGGTGATTATTGCAGCCACCGGAAAATATATTTTTGTCGATAACCTTGGTCGCAAGATTGCAGAATTACAGCGCGAAAGTTTGGTGCAAGCCTTACTCGACAATCAACTAAGCCTGCTCAGCAACGGCGATAGTTTTGACGATCAACTCGTTAAAGTCATTCGCGGTTTGCGCAAAGATATTTCCTAATGACGCTTTATAAAATCCATAAAAACGAGCCATAGCAAACACCGAGAAGTTTACATGACTACAGAAGATCAACGTCAGGAATACCGCTTGGAAACACAACTGATTGTGTTTCTTGAAGTGGGCGATGAAAACACGAGCGAACCCGTTATTGTTATCAGCCGCAGCTTGGATATTTCCGCCAACGGTTTGCGCATTATTACCGACCGAGAACTCAACCCCGGCAGTATTCTGCGAAGCTGTATTCAAAATAAAGATGCCACACAACAATTTACTTTAATTACCGAAGTAAAGTGGTTGCAGCCTTGGCAAAATCCCAATGAGTACTTAGTCGGCTTGGCACTCTTTGAATCCGAAGATTCCAATATTGTGGAGTGGAAAGAATTTATTGCGAGTGAATGCAAACTTGATTAGAAAAATGAAGTGAAAATTCAGTTGAAAAACAATCAACATCACTCAATGAAAATCTACCGCCCGTTAATGACCAGCTAGACCTGCTGATGCACTTGTTAGCGCCATACCTTACTCGTTAAACAACTGCATTTTGTGTGCGATAGGGACGACAATTTACCGCCAACCTTGGGCTGAGCCTTTCTGTAACGAACTAAGCAACCCATGCTTACCCCCAAAGAAGTCGCTCTCAATGGCTGCTGGATTGGGCATTGGCCTGACCCACTGACACAAATCAACCAGCAAATGAGCCCTTAAGCTGCCAATCATAAGAATTCGCCGTTTAGCATAAGCCTTCGCCACTCCCCACAGTTTTTCCACCGTTCTCACGATTTATCAAGCCCGCAGCCAACCAGTCTTTTAATCTACAAGCTCATTCAACAAACCCGCGGGTTAAAGGAGCAGGACATGTTTTGCAAAAAGAATGGCGGTTACATAGCAATTATTATTGGTGTTTTTGTGGCCTGTTTTGTTGCCAACAAGCCTCATGCTGAAACCTTTGAAGGCTTGGATATAAAAACTGAAGGCAAAGGTGCGGCAGTTATTTTTATTCCCGGGTTAAATAGCAGCTCAAGCGTATTCAGCGAAACCTGCACAGCGATTAAATCAAATCACCAATGTCATTTAGTGCAACTTCCCGGTTTTGCGGGGATCGCACCAGTTGCCAAAAACGATAATGATTTTCTAATCAGCATGCGCGATAAAATTGAACACTATCTGCAAACTAAAAAATTAAAAAAGGTGAACCTAATTGGGCACAGCTTGGGCGGCACGCTCAGCTTAATGATTGCTCAACACTCACCCAGCGTGGTGGACAAAGTTGTCATAATTGATGCACTACCCTTTTATTCCGCAATTCAAAACCCAGCGGCCACAGCTGAACTTATGAAACCGCAAGCAGAACAAATGCGCACTATGATGCTGAATCAACCACACGAAGATTACCTAAAATACGGCGCACAAAACCTGATGGGCATGAGCAATAACCCCGAACGTATTCCACTACTCACGGAATGGCTAAAAACTAGCGATAGCACAACAACTGCAAACGCAATGTATAGCATGATGGTGACCGATTTACGCAAGCCCATAGCCGATATCAAAGCACCAACACTGGTGCTGGGAGCGTGGGCTGCTTACAAAAATTACGGTGCAACCAAGGAATCCACCAAAGCGCTTTTCGCAACCCAATATGCAGCCTTAAAAAATGTGGATATACGCATGTCTGAAACTGGTTATCACTTTTTAATGTGGGACGACGCAGTATGGGTCAACCAACAAATCACCGACTTCTTAAATAAATAATTCGCTCTGCGCAAGGATGCGCTTTTTTAAACATCAATTCAGATCAGGAAATCAATTTAATGGACGCTACAACAACCACTCTTGACCAACACCGCGAAGAATTTTCACAACGCCGCTTTTTGGCCATGCCACTTGCAGGTTTAATTTGCTGGCTGATCGCAGGGATCATTAATTTTTTTGTAGCACCACAGGTTGCCGCACTCGTTTTGTTTATTGCAACAGGCAGCATTGTGTATATAGGCATGCTTTTATCGCGCTTTACCGGCGAAGATTTCTTTAGAAAAGAAAAGCCCAAGAATCCCTTTGATAATTTATTCTTGCGCTGCGTGGCTATGGCGTTATTGGTATACAGCATAGGCATTCCTTTTTTTATGATTGAACCGCGCTCCCTGCCACTTAGTCTGGGAATTTTAACAGGCTTGATGTGGCTGCCATTCTCGTGGATTATTCAACATTGGGTGGGTACCTTTCACACCCTGAGCCGCTCTATCCTGATTATTGCTGTGTGGTATTTATTTCCACAACATAGTTTTGTTGCTATTCCTGCAGTGATAATTGCAGTTTATGCAGTCACTCTATTTATCTTAGAACAGCGCTGGCAAAGCATTAGTCACTCACACAACCTACAAAATGCAATTACTAACGAATAATAGAACTATGGAAAAGGCAACAAATCAATATATTCGCGCACAACTGATCTTTTGGAGCAGTTACTTTGTATTGAATTTGCTTTTCATGAAGTTGTGGGGCGCTTCCTTAACAGGCTTCTTGGTGGGGATGTTCCTGGGGCTTTCCACAGTGCTTGGATTCATTAGCCATGGATTTAGGCATCTCTATAAAACCTATGGGCGCAATTGGTCGCTGTTATACATCAGCCTACAGCTTATTTGGTTAATTCCTCTTGCGGCCTTAAGCGCGCAGGTGATTCTCACTGGCTCTATTTTTTTAGTCATAAAACTTGCACCTCAAGCTACAGCAGGAGCACAACCCGTTAGTGCTGGCGGCTTACTGGGTTACACTATCAATTACTGTATTTTACTTGGCCATGCGAGATCACTGTACGAGCAAGCGCTACCTTCGCGCCGCGTGATCCCGTCAAGCAGAGTTCTTGCAATAGGCACGCAATGTAAAATGCTCGACTGCTCAACCACCCCCATTTTCCTTGCTTTTCCCGCCCCATGCGCCTAAGCGCCGCCCGTCCGTGAAGGCTCATGCCTGACCGGATGCCTTCGGCAGCATTCGGCTCCGGGGGCGGTTCGGCCCTTTTTGGCCCACGGCCCGCATGGGGCGGTACGTGGAGGAAAGACCGGCGGAAACAACCGCCTGGCCGGGATACTTGTTACAGGAAGCTTTGAATATGGCTACCAACCCGTCGCGCGACGATTTCGCCGCGCTGCTTGACGAATCGCTTGGCGGAGCCGCCAACGGTGGCTTCGAAGGCCGCGTCGTAAAGGGCACCATCACCGCCATCGAAAACGACAAGGCCGTCATCGACGTCGGCCTCAAGAGCGAAGGCCGCGTGCCGCTGCGCGAATTCGCCATGCCCGGCCAGCCGCACGGCCTCAAGGTCGGCGACGAAGTCGAAGTCTATGTCGACCGCGTCGAAAACGCCGACGGCGAAGCGATGCTGTCGCGCGACCGCGCACGCCGCGAAGCCGCCTGGGACAAGCTCGAGAGCGAGTTCGGCGAAGGCAAGCGCGTCGAAGGCGTGATCTTCGGCCGCGTCAAGGGCGGCTTCACCGTCGACCTCGACGGCGCCGTCGCGTTCCTCCCCGGCTCGCAGGTCGACATCCGCCCCGTGCGCGACGTCACCCCGCTCATGGACGTGCCGCAGCCCTTCCAGATCCTCAAGATGGACCGTCGCCGCGGCAACATCGTCGTGTCGCGCCGCGCCGTCCTCGAAGAGACCCGCGCCGAGCAGCGCAGCGAGCTCATCGACAAGTTGAGCGAAGGCCAGGTCATCGACGGCGTCGTCAAGAACATCACCGACTACGGTGCGTTCGTTGACCTCGGCGGCATCGACGGCCTGCTCCATGTCACCGACATGAGCTACAAGCGCGTCAACCACCCGAGCGAAGTGATCGCCATCGGCGACACCGTGAAGGTCCAGATCATCCGCATCAACCAGGACACCCAGCGCATCAGCCTCGGCATGAAGCAGCTGGAAAGCGATCCGTGGGAAGGCGCAGCCGTCAAGTACCCGGTCGGCGCCAAGTTCACCGGCCGCATCACCAACATCACCGACTACGGCGCCTTCGTGGAGCTGGAAGCCGG
>JAGKXD010000137.1 GCA_021151525.1 Cellvibrionaceae bacterium
TGGATGCACTGGAACAGGAGTGGCCGCAGTTAACCTTTACCCTGATTGGCCAGGAAAACCTTAAAGCACTGAGCAATCACCCGCATGCCACCAAACAAAAGGTGTATTCATGAACGCTCCAGCAAAAGTAATGAACACCCAGCCGGATTTCCGGCTGCAAGCGCTCAGCGAAATAATTGAGGAGCTCGGCCATTACCTACCCAGTCAGCCTCCTTTGCACGCGTTCGTCCACCACAACACATTGCATCATTTCGAACACTTGCGTTTCGAGGATGCGGTCGTCAAAGCAGGAAAATTATTTGACGCAGAGCCCTACCTCAAGGAGTCGGAATACCATCAATTTCTGGACAAAAATCGTATCACTGCACAGGATATTGATACTTCGGTCACCGAATATTTATGGGAGTTCCCTTATCCCAACGACTCCGTTTTAAACTTGTCAACCAAAGAATTTTTTGTCCAACGCCTGCGAAAATTTATTCCAGTTCCTGAAGCGTCGACGATTGACTATTTAATTGATGAGCAAGGTCTATTGCAAAAACTCTCCCAACTGGTGTCAGCAGAACGTGCGGCGGAGCTTTCACGTATTGCAAGCCTTCATACAGGCGAATCATCCGTTCGCACAGCCATTCCGCAATTTTTGCACCAACTGTGGCAGACCTTCAAAGGATTAAATATTGACTTTATAGCAGAGGCTCCCAAACCAAAACGGTTACGCGATTATATTTTTGGCTTAACCAATAGCGATATGGATGAACTGGTACACCCCATTTTAATTAGAATGTCAGCCGCCTATTTAGACCAAGGTGTTGCTCACTGGGCGATGCCGAACCGCGAGCAGGGTTTACTACACTGCTTCAAAATGCTCTACAGCCAACCTTTAAGCGGACCAAACTTTTTACTGAAAAATCTGAAGCCATTGCTTGAAAGCACCGAGATCAAACAGGCCTCTGCCCTGGAAATTATCGACTGGGCATTAAAAAGGTTAAATATCAGCGCGAGCGAAGAATCCGAATTTTTGCTCCACACCTTACTCGCGCTGCGCGGCTGGGCAGGGATGATTCAACATTTTGAACAGCGACCCGACCGGGCTCCAGTGCAAGCCCTTAATGCACGCCTGAATGATTTTCTCGCAATACGTCTGCTATTAGAAATAGTTATCGGGGAGCAACTGCTCCAGCAACATTGTGAAATGCGGCTGGATTTCAATGAAGTAAAATTGCGTTATTTAGCCCAATTGGATAACAAATACGAAACCCGGAATCGCAAAACCAAAATTATTTACGAAGCATTTATTGCGGCGCAATTCATGCCGGTATCGGCCCAGTTGCTGTTCGACTACGACTCAGCACTTGCCTGGGTTAAACATATTCACTATCTCGATGATACGCTACGCAGACGCTTGTTACATTTAGCGTTTGAAGGGTACCACCGGGATCAAACGCTTAGCGCATTACAAATACACAGCAAGGCAGTACTGCCGACTATCGCCCCGCAACGCAACCCTATAGTACAAGCTGTTTTTTGTATCGATGATCGAGAAGAGTCAGTCCGCCGGCATATCGAAGAAATATTGCCCAATAGCGAGACTCTTGGCTTTGCCGGATTTTTTGGTGCGGCAATTCAATACCAGGGAATGCACGACATTCGTTCCAAACCCCTCTGCCCGGTAGTCATCAAGCCCAAACATTTTATTCAGGAAGTCGCTGAAAATGCACGCGCACATACAAGTTATAAATTCAAGCAAAAAAAAATCGGCCAACTGAAATATCATCGCGATGTTTCAAGCAAGACGTTAACCCGCGGTTCAATCTACACCGCCCTGCTCGGTTGGTTCAGTATAGTTCCGTTGATTTTGCGTAGTGTCTCTCCCAGTCTCTACATCAAAATTGAGCATTTACTTCATGCATCAGTGGGCGACTCCCCCAAAAGTCGCCTGATCATCGAAAGCGAACATGAGCATGAAGAGCCGTTAAAAGCGGGTTACTCAGTGAAAGAAATGAGCGACATAGTTGAAACGACCCTAAAGACGCTTAATATTCTTCACAACATTAGTAACCTGGTGTTTTTCGTGGGGCACGGCTCCTGCAGCCTCAACAATCCCCACGAGGCGGCTCACGATTGCGGCGCTACAGGTGGTGGACGTGGTGGCCCGAATGCTAGAACCTTTGCCGCTATGGCCAACCATCCTCTGGTACGCCAAACCCTGGCGCTGCGCGGATTCGCTATTCCAGAAACGAGCTGGTTTATTGGTGCCTACCACAATACCTGTGACGACTCGTTTACTTACTATGATGAAGATTTGCTGCCAGAAACATTGCGTGAACAATACCAGCAAGTTAAATCAGCGTTTGATCAAGCGAGTATGCTTGATGCCCATGAACGTTGCCGGCGCTTTGAAACTACCCCGAGCAACATTTCCGCCAACGAAGCACTTGAATATGCGCAAATTCATTCAAATGATCTGGCAGAGCCCAGGCCTGAATACGGTCACGCCACCAATTCCATTTGTATAGTTGGCCGCAGGGCACGCAGTCGCGGACTGTTTCTGGATCGCCGTGCATTTCTTGTATCCTACGATCCAACTGCGGATGCCACCGGACAAATATTGAAAAATTTACTGCTGGCAGTTGGCCCTGTGGGAGCCGGTATTAATCTCGAATACTATTTTAGTTTTGTCGACCCGGTTAAATATGGATGCGGCACCAAACTACCTCACAACATCTCAGGATTGGTCGGGGTAATGGACGGCCATGCAACCGACCTGCGAACTGGATTGCCTTGGCAAATGGTAGAAATTCATGAGCCTGTGAGATTGTTGGTTGTGGTAGAGAGCACGCCAGAACAGCTGGAACAAATTCTCAATAGTACGCCAAGCCTGGTTCCCCTCGTCTTGAATCGGTGGATTCAAATAGCGGCTCTGGACCCCCATTCTGACCAGTGCTTTATGTTCACTCCACGCGGTTTTGTGCCCCATACACCGACCACGGAAAAACTGGAAGCACATCAAAGCTCTGCCCACTATTATCGTGAATCCAGGGAATTTTTAGCACCTACACAAATCTTCGCAGCCATGCAAACCGAGTCCAACCTATGAACCACCTTTTAATTATTGCATTTTTGCTCCCGTTCTTTAGTAGCTTGCTACTCGGGTTGCTAATGATGTTTAAGCAATATCAAATTGAAATTTTCTACTCCAAGTTAACTTACTGCATATTCGCGCTGAATATTTTGCTATTTATGGCAATTTTTGTCGCTAGCTTGTCCCCTGGAATACAAGCCGCCGTCTCACACACAGAGGAATTGTCCAACCATTTACAACTAGGCCCTATTGCCATTCTGGCGGACACCTACTCAAGTATTTTGGTCATCTTCTATTGCTTATTGATATTGCTCATTTCGATTTTTTCGCGCCGCTATCTTCATAAAGACCCCGGCTATTTTCGTTTTTATTTCTTTTTGAATTTATTTGGCGCTGGCGTACAAACGACGTTAATAGCAGGCAATCTCAGTTTAATGATGATCGGCTGGGAAGCAGTAGGTGTTGCATCGGCTATGCTGATTTCATTTTTCTTTGAACGTTCTAAACCAGTCGAGCATGGATTACGCGCATTCTTTACATATCGAATTTGCGATCTCGGGTTCGTTATCGCTTTTATGCTATTGCACACAGCCAATCTACCTACTTCCTTTAATTTTGGATTTAGCGAACTTTGGCAAACCTTGCCCAGCCCCAATAACAGTGGAACCGCATTACTCATTGGTTTGGCATTAGTATTTGCTGCATCAGGAAAATCCGCACAACTTCCATTTTCTGGCTGGTTACCAAGAGCGATGGAAGGCCCAACACCTTCCTCTGCTATTTTTTATGGTGCGATTTCGGTTCACCTGGGTGCATTTTTACTATTACGTTGCGCTCCGCTCATCGAACAATCTCTTTTACTAAAGGGAGCTATTCTGACAATTGCTATTGCGACTGCAATACACAGTACCTTATCCGGCAGGGTACAAACTGATATTAAAAGTTCGCTTGCCTACGCCTCATTAACCCAAGTCAGCGTAATTTGGATAGAAATAGCGCTCGGGTTTCATACACTTGCGATTGTTCACATGATCGGACATGGCGCACTAAGAAGCTTGCAGATCCTCAAATCGCCCAGCGCGCTACACGAGCATCAACATCTGGAGGAAGCATTAGGAACACAAATTCCATCTAAAGCACAACATCTGGAAAAGCTAATCCCTGGATCATTACAACTCTGGTTATATCGCCACAGTCTTGATCGCGGATTTGCAGATGCAATTATATTTAGTTGGATTTTCAGTCCAATGAAACGTTTTCTCAACCGTATCGAGCGCGCTGACCAGAAATGGGTCAACATGATTAACAGAACACCAAACCCTGGAAGCAAATAACATGATTCTTTTACTTCATCTGGTAATGGGCGTTGCAATGGCAATCGGGGCATTTTCTATTCATAAAAAGGCCCCGACAATAAAAGCCAAAAAAATTACCACCCGAATCGGCTGGCTGTTGGTTTTTATCGCAGCAACGACGAGCATAGTCCAATGCATTAAATACCCAACTGGCGTTGAGCCAATCGGCGACTTTTTACTGGTTAACGGAAATATTCCTTGGCTGGAATTATTTCTAAGCTTGGGTCTACTAATCGCTGTGTCATTTGCTTCCATCAAGGACCACACAACAACCACGTTTAAAGCAATCCTATCTTTTACTGCCCTGGTAAATATTTCATTTTCAATTAACCATTGGATCGCTCCCGTATTAGGCTGTGCACTGGCAACTGTTTACGCATCTGCTTTCTATCGGCGCGCAGAAAAAAGCCAATCGACGATTTTTTCGATTTACCAACTTGGTGGTTTAGGGATTTTTTCGCTTGGATTATTTTTATTAGAATGTACTGAGTTCCAGCAATCGGGCATGGGGCTAATTGCATTAGCTATCGCTATTCGTCAAGGACTATTCCCCTTTAGCAGTGCCCAGATCCAGTTTCTGAATAATGCGCCTTTTGGTTTTGGCTTTTTATACAGTAGCTTACACCTTGGTATTCTCGGATTTTTAGCAACGCGGTCAATTGACTGGAATGACACCGGTTTAACCATCATAGCCGCCAGTGCTTGCATCACCAGCTTAGGTGCTGCGCTATTAGGATTAAACCAAAAGGATGGAAAACTTTCTGTAAGCTATTTAATGCTTAGCCAATCGGGCTTTATGACCTTCGCTTGGGCAATTAATCAAGGCCAATTATCATCTGATCTGTTAATTATGTGGTATAGCACCGCCATCGCCACTCTTGGATTCGCAGGCATATTGCACAGTCTGGCCGCACGTCGAGGAAATCTCTCCTTAACCAGCGCGAATGGCAACTACGCGCACACACCGAAAATGGCAAGCTACAGCCTATTGATGGGCTTGGCCAGCGCGGGATTTCCTTTAACACTGGGTTTTTCTGCCATAGAAGAAATTTTTTTGAGCAGCTTTGCTACCGCCCCTTGGCTGACAACCATTGTGGCGTTGGCAGTATCGATTAACAGCATTAATGTCATGCGTTTGTTCTTTATGCTGTTTACCGGGCGACGAAAAAACCTCTATGAACCGGATTTAACTTCACAAGAAAACTGGGCCGCCGCATTGAACACCCTTGTTCTGTTTGCTGGAGCATTGGTGCCCTATTCTCTGATCGCTACGCTTAACTAAACTCACCAGGCCCCGTGCAATGACGGGGCCAAACGATCAGCCGTTGCTTGCTCATAATCCCTCCACAGCTCCCAAGTCTTTTTTGGTAACTCGCGCAAGCTAAACGCTATACTTTTCAACTAACCGTTTATGCTGCCATTACCCAACCTATCAATTAACAACTGCCGCACTTCTTTTTGCTCAAAAAACGACGTATGGAAAACATGTTGTTTTTCTTGAATTCCAAATTCAGGTCCTGATGTAATAGCAATTGTTGAAATTACACCATCATCAAATATTCCGGCCCCATCATAAGGAACTACGCCATCATTTCTTGCTCCTTTGAATACAAATTTATCCAGTCCAATATTATCAAGCATATCCAGCAACACTCCATCGGGCTCATAGTTGGAACGTGTGTAAATATATTCACAGCCTTTTTGATTGATGGGCATATTTAATTCTTTGAATATAGGGGATTTGGTGGACATGCACTGAATACCAGGAAACGACTTTACACCGTACTCAACCGCTTTTAATAAAGATGTAACTAACTGCAGTGGGAAATAGGTGTTAGTAACACTGCTTAACGCGGAGAAGGTATTTACCAAAGCCTCAATTTTATCAGGATCTGCCAACGGAGAACCCTGGCAGGCACCGGCAACAAAGATGACTTTACCCACGTTGATTTTTCTGGCATCCAGAACGCCATCAAATGTAGAGTGCTCGAGTAACGAGCGCACCACGCCTGCCCCTCGACTGTGACATACGATATCAAGGCTACAATCATTAGGCAGCAATTTAAGCAAATCTTCCGCGTTCTGAACCACATCCTTAGCAACAGTCCAGTGGTCGAAACAGATAATCCTAGAGTAATGCGGAGAAATTTTCCCTAGCAAATTATCGCCCCAACGATCAAGCAGCAACTCTTTGAAAGCACCCTTGGCAGAACTGAAAATGCCATGAACAAGCAGTAAATATTTGGCACCAGATGGAAGGGCTTGAGGGTGTTCCACTAGCTCACCAATTGTTTTACCGATAGGACTATCCAACAATTTCATTTGATATAACTTCGCGGGCACCTTCTTGCCAAAAGCCAAGTCTTCAACATGTTTGGCAAGGTAACCCGACAAATTATTGACAATAAAATCTTTAACTTTATCTACTACTTTGTGCTTAATAATTCGAACAACTGCAGCAATACCATCCGTTATAAAGCCACCACGAGAGCGCTTAGCAACTTGTGGCGGCATTAAATTTAAATTAAATACTGTGCCTCCCGTCTTCCCAGGCTTAGCCTTATGCCAAAAAAATACACCGTTAACCTCAACAATTACTACAACAAATTCGTTATCACCGGAATCTACATGAAGCTGAACTTTGATGCCAGTATCCGTGTTTGCATCTGCGGCAAGCAATTCCAAGGCGCCAGCTTCTTCGAACCCATCACTCTTTAACGATTTGGCGACTGACTTGGCATCAGCATAAATATCATGGGCAAAATATCCCCTGCCTTGGTCAGCCTGCTTCTCAAGGGGAGCTACTTCGCTATTAATTTTCAGATTGTGGGTTTCAGAATAGATTTCAACTTTGCACGTTTTAAGCGCAATTGATTTCCTGGTTTTACAATTCACCTCAGCAGGTTCTGTAAGAGGCGTTACGCCCATCTCTTTATATCGATTACCCCGTCGCGCCATGCGCGCTTTATTTTTCCGATTGCGTCGGTATTCTGCCCAGCCAAGTTGCTGTTCCGCTGGAATACTCATCCTTACAGGATCAATCCCAAACGCTGTCTCATGTTCATTTTTAGCAGGATCAAAAAATCCGACATACCCGCCGGGATTAATTCCAAAGGAAGGAAGTGTTTGAAGCCCCAGCAAACCAGGCACTTGATACTGACTACCCAAGAAATCATTGCGGCTACCTGGTTCGGCAGATTCAGTAAAATATAGCGGCAAAACAAAGTTTGAAACCTCAACACCGTCTATTTCATAAGTTTCATCCTGCACGGCATCACACATCTCATGCCAATGATAAACTTTACGGCGCTTATCTCTGGGATGCGGACCTCGCACCAATGTATTCGCCCGACTATCGCCCAGCAATTCCAATACTTCATGTGAAAAAGTTACCGTCCAGTTTTCATATAGCTCCGCAGCTATATCAGCAAATACGAATCCATAAGGAATACCTTTAAAATTAGCGTCATGGTAACCCAAGGCATTTTGCACATCGGACTTATCCCAAATATAAATAATGGCATCTCCCAACATATCGATCGGCTTATCAATATCTGGACGATTAACCGAACACCCCTCCAATCTAAGCGTTGCGCCAATATGCCAGTAGGGCTTGAAATCTTCATTGATTTGGCGATTGATTGCACGAATTGCAGTAATAATTTCAAAATCAGACAGCAACCCATGAGACATATTAATGACAGATATACGCATGGTAATTATTCCCTCATTAGATTCAGCACCAAAATCAAACTGGTAGATTCATTTAATCGGAAAACAGCCCAAATATACTCGACGCTTTTAGTCCATAAGATAGATTCAGTGCAATTGTGTCCGGCCCCTTGCCGCCATCAACTATTAACCCAAGAAAAACTGGTTGATTATCAAACAGGCGATAATTGAAACTGGCAAGCTGACGCTCTGTTTTCTTTGCCGTTCCAGCAAAGTCTTCATTTTTACCTGTGCCGACACTTAGAATAAATTTTGGCAATCCATTTTTATATGGCTTATCTACCAGTTTAAAATCCAGCTCTTCATTATATTGATTCAATAGCAATCGATAAGTGAAGGGATAACCCGGTTGCGTAGCAAAGGGTAATGCGATCATATTCCATCTCCTACCCGGTAAGCTTTTGCAGCATCCAGGCAGATTTTTATCACTTGAAATCAACGATCGAAGGAAAAACCGATACTAAACGCAGCCCAGGTTTTTCCATTATCAACATACGAAGCAGAATCACTTACACGATCCTTACCCAATACAAAACCCAACTGAAAAGAATCCTTTACCTCACCGATAACGCCTAGACCATAACTAAAACCTGCCAAATTTTGAGTATTTTGTTTGCCATCTACCTCTTCGGCCACTTGAATAGTTGAGGCACCCGCAAACACGACCCCTTTTAATTCAAACCCAAAAGAATTCCGATCAAGCCTATATCCAACGTATGGCCCTACAGATGCACCGCCATTGAACTCTTTCGAACCATCAAAATGATATTTGTAGGGAACAAACAAGGCTCCATAGGTGAATCCATATCGATTAGGCGCTGCATTTTGAATTACAGCAGCAGGCACCCTCACCGCCAAACCGCTTATTTTTCTCTTATCCTTCAAATTTTCATTATCAAAGCCACAATCAACTGCCGACAAAAACATAAACTGTTTGGCGATGACTGCATCTACATAGCCAGCTGTTCCATCGGTAAGCGCTCTTAATTTGGTTTTAGGTGGAATACATATCTTATTGTCACTCTCCTTCACGCCAGTGTCTTCGTATAAAATCCGTTTCACATTGAGTGCAACTGGAAAAGTTAAGGCATCGCCTTTATAGATATTTTTATCATTTACGGTTTTTGCAGGTTCCGCAGCATTGGCACTCGATGCTGTTGATGACTGGGCACTTTGAGCGCCCTTTGAAGCTTGAATACTCGATGCAACAGAAGACTGCGAACTTTGCGCAGCAGTAAGATCCGCAATAAAAAGTAATAATACAATCGCCAGTATGTTTCCATGTACACGCATAAGCATTTCCCCTATCCAAGTAATTAATTAGGATTAAACTTATCTTTCTACACAAAAATATTAACCCCCCATATGGGGGGT
>JAGKXD010000045.1 GCA_021151525.1 Cellvibrionaceae bacterium
GGAATGTATTTTCACTATAAAAATATTTACATCTCTGCTGAAGGCCAGCCATCGGGCGACCATTTAAGTTCAGAAATTCGTAAGGTTTGCTCTGCGTTGTTGTCGCGATCGTAGGCGTGATAAATCAATAGATCGCGGCCATTTTCTTGCCCAAGATTTTCCTGATAAATTCCACAGTGCCCCGGCGCAATAAAGCGATGACTTAAATAGGGGCGCTCTGCAATTACCGTTGTTGCGTAACCATCCATCATTGAACGACCTTCGCGATCTACATAAGGGCCGGTGATTTTTTTAGAGCGACCTACGGCAACGTAGTAGTCACTAAAATTCATGCGACAGCAGTGATCGTAGGATGCAAACAAATAATAAAAACCATTGCGTTTGATAATGAAGGCCGCTTCGATGGCATTATCGCCACCATCGGGCGCTGGGCGCGCAGCAATTGAATAAATTGTTTTGTCACCGGGCTTTGGCTTTCCAGTTTTTTTGTCGAGCGGAATTAATTTCAAGCCCGTCCAATAACTGCCAAACGCTAGCCAATGATTACCTTCATAGTCGATTACGAAATTTTGATCAATTGCATTGAAGCCATCACCGGGGCGAGTTTCAAAAACCAAGCCGTGATCAGTCCAACCATAATCGGGAGAAGATTTATCGAGTGTTTTCGATGTGAATAAACCAATTGCGGAACGCATTGAACCGCCGGTTGAAACCGAAAAATATAAACGGTATACACCGTCCACATAAGAAATATCGGGAGCCCAGCAACTTTCGCCATTGGGCACAGCTGCTTTTGCCCATGCTGGTAAGGCCGTTAAAACGGGGCCATTGTCCACCCAATTAATTAAGTCTTTTGATGTGCGCCAACTCATTAATTTGGTGCGATCCCATCCGCCTGATGAAAATACGTGATAGGTATCGCCCTCTTTAATCATCACAGGGTCATGTAGTTTTTGTAAAAATCCTTTCATCTGTTTGTTAAAAGGCGATACTAAATTGTTCGTTGCCGATTGCGCCATAGCACCCAGACTAGCTGCCATTAATGGAGCGCCTAATACAAAGTTGCGGCGACTCATTAACCCAGAAATATGTACCTTCTCGCTCATATTTTTTACCTCATAAAAAAAGGGGGCGCGGCAAGGCATGAACTCAACCGCGCCCCTAAGGGAAGGGGAATTACTTATGTAGGGAAAAACATGATTGTTAAATCGCTTTAGCAGTCATGCAATCCCTAATAGGTTTTCTAACTTAGAACTTGGCGCGAATGCTCGCTCCGTAGAAGGTGTCGTCGATACGAATATCGTGCGGGAATGCTGGAGTATCGAAATAGCTGTAGTACTTACCGCCATTTACGTTTACGCCATCTAAGCTAACAGTGATATCCGGTGTGATTGCGTAGCCGATTGAGAAATCCAAACGGCCATTAGGCTTAACTTTGTTGAACTTGGCGTTGTCGCCAGCCGTTAACAAGCCGCCACCGAAGTAACCATCACTGAAACCTGAACGCCAGTTATAAATTACGCGAGCAGAAATTCCGTATTTTTCGTACAACAAACCGAAGTTATAGCTGTCTTTAGAAACACCTAATAATGGCTCGCCTTCTAATGCATCACCTTTAGTATCAATTGACGAATCAGCCAAGGTGTAGTTAGCCGTTACGCCCAAACCATTGAAACCTTCTGGCAAGAAATCCAAGAACCATTGCGAGCTCAATTCCAAACCTTTCAAGCTTGAAGCGCCAAGGTTACGAGGGCGACTAACGTTGTATTCAATTCCGTTAATGGTTTCTACTTCAACACCACCCGCAACGCGATCTTTAATAGTGCGGTGATAAACAGCAGCCGAAACATATGAAGATTCGTTAAAGTAGTATTCAACCGTCGCGTCAACTGCATCTGATTTTTGTGGTTTCAAATCAGGGTTACCACCATTGCCTGATGGACGAATGTTGGCGTTGAGTGGAACGTCGTAAGTTAAACCCGGATTCAAATCACCGAAGAAGGGTTGGGCAATTGTTTTTGCGTAACTGAAACGCACTTGCAACTCATCGGTTAATTTGAAACGCGCTGATGCGTTCGGTAAGAAAGTATCGTCAGACGTATCACGGGTTACAGGAGTAAGCACGCCATTTACACGACCAGTACCGGTCAAGCTGCGCTCGGTGCGTGAGTAACGACCACCAATCAAACCATCCATCATTACGCCGTTAGCAAAATCAAAACCGTATTTACCTTGGAGGTAAAGTGAGGTGGTGTCTTCGCTAGCATCATAATTGCGTGATGGATCCCATGCTGGGTCACCTAATGCAGCGCCGTATAACTTACGCAACGTATCGGTGTTATCACGCAAGAAATCTGGATCTGGCGTGTACCATCTTTGGCCGTTGTTAATGACTGGAATTGAGTTTGGAGATTTAATTAAAAAGTCTGCTGGCAAGCCAACTGAATTCACTAAAGTTACGCGGTTACCACCTGGTGCTGCAGGGTTTGCATTGGTTGCAAGGAATTCTGCATCACGCGTGGTGTAACGGCCACCAAATTGCAATTCTTTGATCAAACCATCATCAAATTTATAAGTCGCATCTACACGTGCGGCAGTTGATGTTGATTCAGATGAGTTGTAGTCTTGGAACAATCCATTCGCTAAACGGAAGTCATCTGGCGAACTCAGCGGATCACCTGGCATAACGGTTGAACCGTGGCCGCCATCATTAATTTTAATATCAACTGCACTTATTTGTTTGCCGATATCAACGATTGTGTTGCGGTTGCCGTTAGTAGATTTCACGTGTGACAAATCAAAATTCACACCTAAATTATCTTGGCTCCATTTGAAACCGCCACCGAATACGTATTGATCTGTCTCACCCGTTTTCGCTTGAGTAGAAGTCAAACCTGGAACGTTGTTGAAGGTTGCTGATTGGCCCAAACGCAAATTTTGTGTTGTGCTTGAGTTTTTATCGTAGAAGCCTGCACCGTTAACAGTAGTGCTAAAGCTATCGCCAGCTGTCACTAAGTTAGTAATTTTTTCTGCCGCGAAAATGTCAGAGAAAATAAAATAAGTGCCGAATTTTGCGCGATAGCCTGCGTACAATGCATCTGCATAAACTTCTAAATTATCGCTTGGACGCCATTGGAAATAGGCGTTTGCCTGTGGACGCTGGTAATCACCTGTATCAGTCAAACCACCCACGCAAGTTGGCAAAACTGCACCAGCACCACCCGCTGGACCGTTAGTGCCAGAACGTGGATCACAGTTAAATGAAATTGGGCGATTGAAATGTTGGTCTGAGTAAGACACATCGAGCAACAAACCCATTTCACCGTGACTGGTGTCAAAACGATTAGACACGAGCACACCGCCGGTCACACCGATTTTATCGACTTGCTCACCGTTCATCGCGCGCAAGTTGGTGGCAACGGTCCATCCTTCTTTGAAGCCGAAAGGTTTTACGCGTTTGAGGTTGATAACACCTGCAATACCGCCTTCAACCAAATCTGCTGAGTTTGATTTGTAAACGTCTGCACCAGACAAAGCTTCTGCTGGTAAATCTTGGAATGCAAAACCACGACCCACACCGGTAAAAATTTCACGGCCATCGAGCGTGGTAGCAATGTCGCCAATACCGCGAATCAGCGGGCTGGCAATTTCGTTGTTCCAGTTGTTTACAACCTGAATACCGGGAACACGTTGCAGCGCTGCGGCTACTGTGTTGTCCGGGAATTTACCAATGTCGTCAGCCACAATTGAATCAACAACATTGTCAGAATTGCGCTTAATCTCTTGCGCTTTTTCAAGACTGTTACGCATACCAATAACAATGACGTCTTCAGCCGAATCAAAATTGGCTTGAGCTGCTGTAGATGCCACGTCTTCTGCATAGGATGTTGCGGTCAAGCTGAGCAAGCTCAACAAAGTCGCTGTAGCAGGTACGAACCGTTTTGTGCCCATGGTGTTACTCCTCTTTATTATGGATTTAGATCGTATTTATAGTACAAATAAAACAAGACAAAAAAATTCCAGCCGACGCTAACCAAAGGTTTGCAATAAGCTAGATACAGCTGGAAGATTCGGACAGAGGCTCATAATCATCACAACAAGAGCCCCTAGAATTTCTTTACCTTTTATTTTCCTTTAAAAGATTTTTCAGCGTCTTTGGCCATGGCTTTAATCATGTCCACTTCCGCTTGGCGATATGGCTTGCCATCGGCATGGAAAATGTCATGGAACCAAAGAATGGGCGGACGCATAACGTAGGGTTTCTCCCACGAATCCCACGGCATATCGGTTTGGGTTTTACCTTTTACAAAGCCCCAGTTGATCATGCCGAGGTTGTACTTTTTAGCGATGGGTAAATCGCCATCGAAAGTGGAGCCATTACCGCGCGCCATATATTCGGTACAAATAATTGGGCGACCATAGGGCACCAATTGTTTTACGCGAGTTTCAAAACCTTCTGGCCAGCCGTAATCGTGGAAGCTAATAACATCTGACTCAGACAATTGAGTTTTCTCTACGGCGTTGAGTGGCCCTGCTGCAGTCCAATCATCACCATGCCATACACCACTGGTAAGCGGTTGAATTGGATCTTGCGCACGCGCCCATGCAAAAACTTGTGGCAACAATTTTGCGACTGCTGCAGTTTTTACTTTTTCATCTAATTGTTTGTAACCGCCACCACCAGTGTTGTCTGGTTCGTTCCAAACATCCCAACCGAGAATGCGATTATCTTTTGCAAAAGTTTTTACAACATCTTCTACGTAAGCTTTCAAACGTGGATGCTGGCTTTCATCAAGCAGCACGGCATTCGCTGGCGATTGTACCCAACCAGAATTGTGCACACCGGGAATAGGCATGTGTTGTGGGCCGGCTTTTGGTGCTGGATCCCAGCATGAATCAAAAATTACCAAGAGCGGCTTTATCTTGTGCTTTGCAGCCAAATCTAAAAAAGTGCTAACGCGTTTTTTAAAACCTTCAGGATCTTGTGCATAAGCTAAATCGTGCAGGAATACGCGCATGGTATTCATACCAATACCTTCGGCGTAACCCAACTCTTTATCAATTTCAGCAGGATTAAAGCTATCGGCTTGCCACATTTCTAATTGATTAATGGAGCTTGCATTGGCGTAATTACTGCCCACCAACCAACGTTGTTTTGCATACCAGCCCTTGGCTTTTTCCGGGCTCCAACGCTGCGTATCTGCAAAAGCGGTATTGACCGAAAAAGCTCCTGCAATAAGACTCGCGGTTATCATTGATGTTGTTATTTTCACTCTCTGCACCTCTTTCGTTTTTGTAATGGATCTAACGTCTAACAAAAAATTATTTTTATTCGCACTAATTATTGGCAATTAACTTGGCTACACAATTTATAAATAATGGTGTTGGAATAAACCTGCCCCGGATTCAAACGGGCTGACGCAAATGCAGATTGATTAGGAGCATCGGGAAATTTTTGCGGCTCGAGTACGAAAGCATCACCTTGACGATAAAAATTACCCGCCTTACCTGTAGTAGTGCCATCTAAAAAATTGCCAGAATAAAATTGTAAACCGGGTTGGTCAGAATAAAGTTTCATAGTGCGACCAGACACAGGATCGCTCACACTCGCAATTAAACGTGGCTTGGCGGTAGGCTCCATACTGATCACCCAGTTGTGATCGTAGCCGCGACCAAACGCAATTTGCTGATCTCCTGCTTCACGAACGTGCTTACCGATTGCCATGGGCTCGCGGAAATCAAAAATAGTACCCGCCACTTTGCGAGCTTCACCGGTCGGAATTGCACCTGCATCCGTTGGTAAATAAGCATCGCCAAGAATTTGCAATTGCTGTTCATTAATACTGCGATTAGAACCCTCGCCTGCCAAATTCCAGTAGGCGTGATTGGTGATGTTTACAATTGTCGGCGCTTTGGTGGTGGCTTTATAAATAATGGAAAGCTGGTTTTGCTCATCAAGACTGTAAATTGCCGTCGCTTTCAAAGCACCTGGGTAGCCCATGTCACCGTCGGGGCTGTTGTATTCCATTTCAACTTGCGCTTTATCGCCTTCAGAAACTTTTACAACTTTCCAATTCACCTTATCAAAACCTTGAGTACCACCGTGCAAACTATTAGCACCATTGTTAATTGGCGCATTGTAAGTTTTGCCATCAATTGTGTACTGACCTTTGGCGATGCGGTTAGCGAAACGACCTACAGTAGAACCAATGTATTGCGGCTTGTTAATGTAGTCTTCAAGCGTGCTGTACCCCAAGGCTATGTCGGCTTTCACTCCTTTTGCATCTGGCAAGACAACCGATTGAATGCCTGCACCATAGGTAATGATGGTGGCACTCACCCCTTGTTTGTTTTGAAGAGTGATGGCCTCTACTTTAGAACCATCCTTAAGGACGCCGAAAGGCGCACGGGACAGATTTGCTGCATCGGCTGAATGTGACATGGCCATAATTGACGCAACACTCAACAACGCTTTGAAGCTCGTTATCTTTCTCATATTTTCTTCTTCCATTGCCTTCGAATCTTGGGTTTTTGGTGAGCGTCATTTTCACCCACACTTATAATCTGATTTATAGTATATAGATAATACTCAACATTCAAGTGTTATTGTTATCATTTCTTATAGATAAAAATTATTCTGAAAACGATTTCATAAGCAAAAAATACAAAATATTATATGATTTATTGAGGCGTAAATCCGATATTGAGGATCAGAAAAGGATCAGGCCAAGTATGAGCTTGATAACTCAATTTAGGAGGGTGATACGAGGGAGCGGATAAGAAGGAAAACGAGCCCTGCCGGGCTCACAGCGTTCATTAGATTTGCGTTAAGAACGCTTCATGCTGAGGAGCATAGGCCACAGCTTGTTGAATAACAGTCTTGATTGGATTCAACACTGTTTTGAGTTGCTCAGCATCCATGTCATCAAGGGTTCCGATTTCTTCTGATTCAATAAGCTGAATTTTGACTGATTTCCCTGCTAGGTACTGGGATAAAACTGCTGCCACCATCCAGCCTGCAGTACCGCCACCCGCAATAACAGTTTTTGAATTGGAACACTCATAAAAGCCGCCTAATTTTATATTTAAAATTTATTTCATATTAAAATATCTCACAATTTGGCGCAAAAATAGGCAATAACGCCAGCTTTACAGCGGCCTTGATTCTGGCATAAGTGTTGCTCTATTCAATAACATCTACAAAAGGTTCTCAGGTCCAGCCCGCTTTGGCGGATACGACCTCATTTAGGACAAAAAATGAAGAGTATTAGCACCACTATGAGACATTCCAACACATCATTTGCACCAGCAACTACAGATAAGTCGATGACACAGCGCTTCACCGAGCTCTTTCACCAGCGCTTAGACGCATTAAATCTGATAAAGCAACTCAACCACATGGTAAAAGCCGTACAGCGCCACCGCGGTATGAGCATGGGGCTATTAGGGGGAAATGCTCTTTTTAGAGAGGAACTTACCAAGCTGCAACATCAAATTGCCGAGCGCTTACAGCTCTTTAGTGCCTTTTCAGCACGCGCACACCAACTTCTGCCGCAACGGGATAAGGAAAATTTACACAGCGCATGGCTTACTATTAGCCACGATTGGCAGGAAGATTCAGTGATCGACAATTACGAATTACATTGCCATTTGATTGAACAATTACTCGCATTACTTGCATCCCTTGCCAAACAAATGGAACAGCCTATTGCAGCAATTCTCGCAAGTAATAATGAACCCACTCAAATTTTTGCCACAGGCGCAGTTTGCCCAAATCGCTTTAAGCAATTGGAGGTTCTGCATTTTTCTACCCGCTTAATGCCTTCAGTTGCAGAGCAAATTGGCCGTATTCGCGCATTGGCTACCTATACTGCTGCACTCGGTTTTTGCGATGTAGATTATGCGAGCAAACTGCGTTACGTTATCCAATGCACGCGGGTAAACAATGAAAAGCTTCGCCATCAAGCCAAGCGCATGGAAGGCATTTTGGAAAAGGATAGCCCACTCCTAAGTCAATTAAAAAGTTATGAAATTAAACTAACGTTTTTATTGAATATGATTGAGCAGGATATTTTAAAAGACGGAAAAATAAACGCTGACAGTAGCCGCTTGTACGAGCTCGCGACGGATATTATTGACATGTATTTAAACACGGTAGATGAAGGAACAGCGCTGATTGAGCGCTGGCACAATGATGAAATTGAGAATTGGTTGACTGCGATTAATTAATCTCGCAGTCAATCTAAAAAAATCTTTAGAACTGACCCCACACCTGAATTAATTTATGAATTTCTTCAACTGCTTGAGGCGTTGAATCAATAATACTAAAGCCAGTCCAGTGCTTACCATTTTGATCTGCAGCGCGCGTCCATAAACAATCAACACCTATACGCAATACTTGTTTGCCGTTGTTCGCATCGGGAATATGCATATCCAGCTCATACAAGCGATCCTCTTCCAAAGGTACATCACCCACCAGCATCAAACCTTGAGTATGAATATTTACCAAGCGACCGAGGTACACATCGCGCAAACTATCGTAAACATCGACATCACCACTAATAGGATGACGATGCAGTGCACGATCATAATGTTGTGAAGACAAATCACTCATAAGCTTACTCACTCGTGCGTGACATTTCTGCCGTTAAATTACCTGCTCGTTCGTTCAACGTTTGATAAATATTTTCCAGCGCGCGTTCAAAGAATGGTTTAGTACTACCCGCAATCACACGCGCTTTCCCTGAAATCATTTCGCGTGCTAATTGCAAACCAGCAATGAGCGATACTTTTCGGCCTTGTTGATCTACTAACATATAGTGATTAGTTTTTTGGTTAAACCAAGCCACTTTCAAACGCTTGCCACCTTCAAACTCAAACCAAGTGCCAAACTCAATCATTTTTAAACTATCGACAATTTTTGTTTCATCGGCAGTTTGTGGTTGCAACAACTCTGCGGTTTGGCCAGCTTTTTCTGCCGCCATAGTTTCCAGCTTAGTACGCATAGGCGCTGGCGCAGCTTCTGCCTTTTTACTTTGCAACGCTAAACGCTGCAATGCCACAACTGCATCAATTAATTTACGGCCCTTAGCTTGCTCGTAACCAATGGTTTCAAACCCGTGCTCAAGTGCAGCAATTAGGGCATCTTGTTTTTCCATTTGTGTAACCTTGTCAGCTTGCAAGGTTTTAGGCTCAAGGCTCCACAATAAATCATCGATCACATTAACTGCACGCTGCCATGAATCGGAGTTCTCTCCGTAGCGCAGCAATACGAACGACAAATAATCAGACCAGGGTTGTAACAACAACAGCAAAATAGCCGATGGCATATCTCTACCATCAGTACGACTGCGAACTGCATTGTTAACTTGTACTTTTGCTTCGCGTAATTTTTCTTCGCCCTGCGCTTTTTCTAGCGCACGACGCTCCATCAATTCCTGACGACGCGCAACATTGTGCGTGTAAGCATTAAATTCAATCAGTAATTCTGCAAACAAACGAACATCGTTTTTAAACTCTTCCAACAAACGGAACACAGTTACTTTAATTTTGTTGAAAATTTCAAACTGATCACTACCATCATTGCCAACCCAACGCACACCAGCTTCTGCCAAACTGTTTAACAATACACGTGCGGGGTGCTCGGGTTGCTCAAAAAAATCCTTATCGATAAATGCAATTTTTAAGAAGGGTGTGTGCAAGTAACTCAACAAAGCCTTTACCGAATCAGGCAAATGCTCATCAGATAACATGTACTCAAACAACATGCCCACTAAATCAATAGTTTGCATATCGGTTGCTTCAACAGCGCCATTTTCATTTTCTTTGGCGATTTGCTGCATCATCAACTGACTGACTTCTTGCACACGTTGCGGTGCCAAGGCCGGAATAGCTGCACCTGCATTTTCAAAAATTTGTTGTGTGGCAACAAGAGTATTGGTTTGCAAGTTATCGAGCACCCCAACCAATTGATCGCTACTGTACACACGTAAATTTTGTGAGGATATTTGCTGCGGTTGCTGATTGTAAGGCGACTGGCTTGCCGTTTGATAAACGCCGCCGGCATTCCCACTTACCGGGGTAGGCGCAAACCCTGCTGCTGCAACGGGAGCTGGTTGCACGGCTTGAGGCCCGCTATGTCCCTGATGAGTGATGTGAGCCTGAAGCAGTTTAATTGCATTTAACAAACTACTTTGATACTGCACATCCGAAGGATTAAGGGTTCCGCTGAGCAAGCGATCACTTGCGCGTCGATGCATAGGATCGACAGATGATTGCTCGGGCAATTCAGCTAAAGGATTAATATCCAGCGGATCATCTGCCACTTGATCATCTGCAGCACGCCCAGCAGATGCTGTACCACCCTCTGAACTTGGCACAAATCGTAAATTTGGCAACAGGTTTTGATTAATCAAATATTGATTAATCTCGTCATAAAGTGCATCTAATTGCCCTATGACTTCTTGATCGAAAATTTTGTAACCAATGATTTTAGTTTTAGCATCCATATCCAAACTGGATAATACCTTGCGCAAAGCCTCACAGAATTGCACAGGGCTCGCAGGGTTGCTTCTTTCGTCTAATTTTTCGCCATCATTTAGTAACGCCAAACGCTGTTGAAGCGCCCAAAGTTGCTCGGCATAAAAGCCTTCTGCGCGATGAGTAATAGACGTAATGGCAATTGTCTCTTCCAAATCGGAATGTTCGACCAGAGACAGCATATCGCCGGTAAAGCGCTCTTCACCGGTCAATGTATTAAGTGTTTTGTTTTTAAATTTTACAAAACCATTGCCCAAATGCTGGCAAAACTCCTGTTCGGCGGGTTGTTGCACCGCAGCAATCAAGTTCTGCACTTCAAATAGAGCAAGTTGTTCTTTGTTGGATTTGGCCTGTTCCGCGTGCTCAAGTATCTCTTTACACCAGTGCCGCCAAAAATTAGGAAATACGCGATAGGCAAAACCGCGCGTAAGATCGCGGCAATGTTTCAGGTGTTGAATCACAATCTGCTCTGACATGGGAGCAAGCGTGAGACTCGAACGTTTATTGGCATCGGCACCAAACGACCCTAGATTCTGCATAGATTTTCCTGCATTTTTATCCATAACTTTCATGATCCCAACCATCCCAATTTAATTAGAATTCCTTTTTTCCAGCCATCGCCTGTAGAAAAAACAGCCGACTTGAGCTCGTTTTGATAGAAAAACTTTCTTCTGGCAATTCTAGCAGTTTCTCACAACTTGGCTACAAAATGAGGAGTCCGTCACCTAATTCAACAAAAAATGTCTATTAATCTTCCTTTTTACGTTTAAAAAATAACCTAGTTAGAATATCCACCCACCCAATACATGCACCATTAGCAACCAAAATCGGCGCACTGTGCACCACCAATATGCACTATGACAAAGCATCACGCTAAACGAGTCTGGTGCTAACGCAGCATTTACAAGCTTGAATGCAAGTTGGTATCCATCTTGCTAAATTCATACCGTTCACGAGATATATACCTGATCCGCACTCTGAGTGGTTTGGAATATTCGACGATTCAAAATAGAAAGCTAGGGTTCCGGCTACATCCTTAACTGGGCGTAGTGACTGGTCCGAGAGCTTTCGACCCCAGCGGCGCAAGCCTTTGAGGTTACACGGCGGGATAAAAGCCCGGGAGATAGATGGCCTAGAAGCCTGTTAGCAAACCTTTGTTTGGCGATGCTTTGCGCATCCCGTGTTTGTACAGATTTTAACTGCCAGAGTGCTCTCAGCTTTATAAAAAGTCTCAGGTTTACCTGAGTCCCGATAACAACCCTGTAATCTAAACCGCTGGAGGTTTACATGCTATCCATCACCTGTACTAAAGCTGGCACCCGCACCAAACGCTTACTCGGCAAAACGCTTTTAGCATCCACCCTTATTTTCACCTCAGCTATGGCTTCGGCCAAACCCTTCAATGTTTGCTGGTCTATTTATGTGGGCTGGATGCCATGGGGATATGCCGCTGAACAAAAAATTATTGATAAGTGGGCAAAAAAATACGATATCGAAATCAAAGTAACTCAAATCAACGACTACGTTGAATCCATCAACCAATACACTGCAGGTCAATTTGATGCTTGCGCCATGACCAATATGGACGCGCTAACAATTCCCGCAGCTGGCGGCGTTGATAGCACCGCGTTAATTGTTGGCGATTTCTCCAACGGTAATGATGCCGTTATCCTCAAAGGCGACAACAAAACCCTTAAAGATATTAAAGGTCAAAACGTCAATTTGGTTGAGCTGAGTGTTTCCCACTACCTCTTGGCTCGCGCACTGGAAAGCGTAAAACTCAAAGAAGCCGATGTAAAAGTTGTTAACACCTCAGACGCCGATATGGTTGCTGTTTACGGCACCAAAAGCGTAACTGCCGTAACTACTTGGAATCCGCTTGTGGGTGAGATTATGGCGCAACCACATAGCAGCAAAGTTTTCGATTCTTCACAAATCCCCGGTGAGATTATGGATTTGTTTGTCGTAAACACTGCCACATTGAAAAAGAATCCTGCGTTAGGTAAAGCTTTAGTGGGTGCATGGTACGAAATCATGAGCACCATGAGCGCACAAGATGCAAAAGGTGTTGCTGCGCGTACGGTGATGGCTAAAGCATCAAGCACTGACCTTGCAGGTTTCGATTCACAACTTAAAACCACCAAAATGTTTTACACCCCAGCCTCTGCCGTTGAGTTTGCAAAAAGTGATGCGCTCTTAAGCACTATGAAAAAAGTTGCAGAATTTTCTTTCGCTCACGGTTTGCTAGGTGAGAAAGCAAAAGATGCAGCAACTATTGGTGTAGAAGGCCCCAAAGGTATTTATGGTGATAGCAAAAACGTGAAGCTGCGTTTTGATACCACTTACATGCAAATGGCAGCCGATAACAAGCTCTAACCGCTCATGCACAGGAGAATAACTTTCTATTCTCCTGTGCAATTTAAAACCTAATATCAAAATAAAAATATTTACCCTAACGGGACTTGTTTATGAAACGGCTTATTAATCTAACGCCCTCAAAATCTACACGCTGGCTGCTCGCAATTTTACCTTTTGCGCTCATAATCCTAGTTTATATTGTGGCTTCTGATGCGCGCCTTGCGGAAAATGCAACCGACAAATTACTTCCCAGCTTCGGGCAAATGGGTGAAACGCTTAATAGCTACGTATTGGAACCCAGCAAACGCACCGGAGAATATTTATTTTGGACTGACACCTACAGCAGCTTAAAACGTCTGCTCCTAGGGATTGTGATTGCTTCCATTTTTGGTTTTACATTTGGATTATTAACCGGCGCAATTCCAACAATTCACGCGCCCATTTCACCACTGCTAACCGTTATTTCCCTCGTGCCGCCCATGGCATTGCTGCCGATTTTATTTATCGTATTTGGGTTAGATGAATTATCCAAAGTTGCACTTATCGTTATAGGCGTTGCACCTTGTATCGCGCGCGATATTCAACGCTATACGCAAGAAATTCCACAAGAGCAAATTATCAAGGCACAAACCTTAGGAGCATCATCCCTGCAAGTGATATTGCGCGTTTATATTCCACAACTTATGCCGCGCTTAATCAGCTCAATTCGCTTAACACTCGGCTCCGGTTGGTTATTCCTAATTGCTGCCGAAGCGATTGCATCAACTGACGGCCTTGGCTATCGCATCTTTTTAGTTCGCCGTTATTTATCAATGGATGTCATTTTACCTTACGTCGCATGGATTACCTTGCTCGCTTTTATTATCGACTGGCTGTTACTCAAAGCTAGCCAAAAATGTTTCGCATGGCATCATCAAGGAGCACATTAATGACTGTTGCAGTAAATACAGCGTCCCTAATTACCGCGAAAAATGTGTGGAAAAAATACGGCAACAATACTGTTCTTGAACGCATCAACATCAGCGTCAATGCCGGTGAATTTATTACCATGGTGGGTACATCTGGCTGCGGAAAAAGTACTTTCTTAAAAATGTTGTTAGGTATGGAAGAACCAACATCAGGTGAATTATTGTTGGATGGAAAACCCATTCCCAACGAGCCCGATCAGTCACGCGGCATTGTGTTTCAACAATATTCTGTATTCCCGCATTTAACCGTGTTGGAAAACGTAATTCTTGCACGCGAATTCGAACATTCACCACTGTTAGGAAAATTGTTCGGTAGTAAAAAGCAAAAAGTTATCGAAGAAGCAAAAGCCTTGTTAGATTCCGTTGGGCTAACGCCTTCTTTGGCGAAATATCCGCATGAATTATCCGGTGGCATGAAGCAGCGTTTAGCAATCGCGCAAGCCTTAATTCGTCAACCCAGAATTTTATTGCTCGATGAACCTTTTGGTGCGCTCGACCCAGGCATTCGCGCCGACATGCATCAACTTATTTTAAAACTCTGGCGTGAACACAACCTCACTGTATTTATGGTAACGCACGATCTAAGTGAAGGATTTTATTTAGGCACGCGTTTGTGGGTGTTTGATAAATTGCGCCGTGACCCGCACTCACCTGAAGCCTACGGCGCAAACATTACTTACGATTTACCGGTTACTCGCAAGAAAACCGAAGTGCCGGAAGAAATAAAAGCAGCAGAGATCGCATTATGAGTCAGAGTTTTTATACCACAACAATTCCCGGCAATGGCCATTGGTCACTTGAGGTGCGTCGCGGCACCTATATGAAAATCACCGATATCGAAGGCGGCGCTAATGTTGGCATGCTGTTTTATAACCCACGCAATTTATTGGAAAGATACAACGCACCCGACACATTGAAATGCCAACACACGTTTAAATTGCAACGCGGCAATTGCTTGTATTCAGATATGGGCAGAATTTTCGCATCCATTATCGAAGACTATTCAGCCAATGGCGAAGGCAATTGGCACGATACGATTTGCGGCAACAGCAACGCTGAACAAATCGAAAAACAATTTGGCAAGCGCGATTACCAAAAAGACCGCAACAGCTGGTTACAAAATGGTAGCGACGCTTTTTTAGTAGAACTCGCCAAATACGGTTTGGGGCGTGCAGATATGGCATCCAACATTAATTGGTTCAGCAAAGTCCTTGCAGATGACAACGGCACCATAAAACTCGCCACCAAAAATCAATCTGCCGGCAATTCAGTAACCCTGCGTTTTGAAATGGATACTTTGGTATTACTACACGCCTGCCCTCACCCATTAAATACATCAGAAACCTATCCTTTCAAACCAGTGTACATTGAATTAGGCGAAGCAGACGCAGTTAGCGAAGATGACTACTGCAAAAACTTCCGCCCCGAGAACCAACGCGGATTTCAAAATAACGCGCTCTATTATCTTGCCGCAAAATAATGGTGAACAACATGTCTCTCATTGAAAGCAAATTAAATCCTGAAACCATTACAGCTCGCCATTACGTTGCAGCAGGCGATTATTTTTTAGGTAAAATAAAACAAGGCCAAACTTTTCGTATTGTAGATTTGGAAGGCAATCAAGCTGCCGACGTTTTGTTTTACAACGCCAATGATCCCAGCGAACGCTACAGCGCTATGGACACCATTCGCACACAAGGCAATTTGTATTTAACTGCAGGTACAAAATTAATTTCTAATGCCAACCGCGAATTATTGGAAATTGTGGCTGATACTTGCGGCCGCCACGACACTCTTGGCGGAGCTTGCGCAACTGAAAGCAATACCGTTCGCTACAGTCTGGAAAAACGTTGCATGCATGCATGCCGAGACAGCTGGATGCTCGCCGTTGCCGAACACCCGGAGTTTGGTATTAGCAAACGCGACATTACTCACAATATTAATTTTTTTATGAACGTACCTGTTACTAGTTCAGGCGGTTTAACCTTTGAAGATGGAATTTCTGCACCGGGAAAATATGTAGAACTAACAGCCAAGATGGATATTGTGATGCTGATTTCCAATTGCCCGCAATTAAATAATCCCTGTAATGGTTATAACCCAACGCCGATTGAAGTGTTGGTTTGGAATTAGTTGGATTCCGTCATCCTCGTGCAGAGGGGATCCAGCTGTTAGCTGTAAAACTTAATTCGATTATTTTTAAAATCAAGAGCTGGATCCCCGCTACGCGAGGATGACGACTGCATAGATGCAGGAGGTAGAGCAACGCAGGAGCAGTTGCCGACGACTCCCAAATAAATAACTATTGAAAATATCTTCAGTGGACGACCACTGTCGTATGAACACCAGCAGGACGGCCTGCCGGAGCAAACCATGTTTAACAAAGTATTAATCGCAAACCGCGGTGCCATTGCAACCCGCATTATTCGTACACTTAAAAAGCTCAATATAAAATCTGTTGCGGTTTATGCCGAATCTGATGCAGATAGTTTGCATGTTCGTCTCGCGGACGAATCCTATTGCTTAGGCGAAGGCGCTGCCGCACAAACCTATTTAGACCGTAAAAAAATTATTACTATCGCTCAACAAACTGGCGCGCAGGCAATTCACCCCGGCTACGGATTTTTAAGTGAGAACTCCGGCTTCGTTGCAGAATGCGAAGCGGCAGGCTTGGTATTTATTGGCCCCACCGCCGAGCAAATGATTACCTTCGGTTTAAAACATAAAGCGCGCGAGCTGGCGCGAGCCGCTCATGTTCCTCTTTGCCCCGGCACTGATCTATTAAAAGATCTCGATGAAGCAGTACAAGCTGCCGCCACTATCGGCTACCCCGTCATGTTGAAAAGTACTGCGGGTGGTGGCGGTATCGGTATGCAACTGTGTAACAGCGAAGCAGAATTAATTGGTGCTTTTGAAAGCGTTAAACGCTTAGGCAAAAATAACTTTGCTGATGATGGTGTGTTTTTAGAAAAATTTATCGCCGCTGCACGCCATATAGAAGTGCAAGTATTTGGCGATGGCAAAGGCACAGCCGTTGCGATTGGTGAACGCGATTGCTCAAGCCAACGCCGTAATCAAAAAGTAGTTGAGGAATGCCCTGCTCCCAATTTACCCGAAGCCCAACGCCATGCCATGCAGTTGACAGCAGAGAAATTGTTGGCCTCCGTAAATTACCGTAATGCAGGTACCGTAGAATTTATTTACGACTCTAAAGACGATAAATTTTATTTCCTTGAAGTAAACACTCGCCTACAAGTTGAACACGGTGTTACCGAAGAAGTCTACGGCGTTGATTTAGTTGAATGGATGTTACGCCAAGCAGCCAACGAACTTGATGATTTAACAAGCTTGCGCGCACCATTAATTGCAAAAGGTCATTCCATTCAAGTGCGCGTTTACGCTGAAGACCCTGCACGCGATTTCCAACCCTGCGCAGGCCTACTCAGCAAAGTTGAATTTCCTGCAACTAATGAAAACCTTCGTATTGATTCCTGGATTGAAAGTGGCATTGAAGTGCCTGCTTACTTCGACCCCATGCTTGCCAAAATTATTGTCCACGGTGAAAACCGCAATGGCGCATTGGAAAAATTGTCCAACGCATTAGATGCAACGGATTTATACGGCATTGAAACCAACTTAGGTTATTTGCGCACACTCTTGAAAGATGAAACACTCTTAAGTGGTCGAATGACTACACGGTATTTAAACCAATTCAGTTTTAAACCAGCGCGAATAGATGTAATTCAAGGAGGAACCCAAACTACTATTCAAGATTACCCAGCGCGCACAGGCTACTGGCATATTGGCGTTCCACCCTCTGGCCCTTTTGATAATTATTCGTTCCGCTTAGGCAATAGTTTATTAGGTAATGATGACCGCGCTGCAGGTTTGGAAATTACACTGCAAGGCCCCATTTTAAAATTTAGTTGCGATACAAAAATTGTTTTAACCGGTGCCACTATAGATGCGAAGTTGGATGGTGAAGCAATCGCCACAAATCAAATCATCAATATTAAATCTGGTCAGCAATTACAACTAGGCCGCATTACCGATCTCGGTGCTCGCACTTATTTGTGTGTAGCAGGTGGTATTCAATGCCCGGATTATTTAGGCGCTAAATCTACGTTTACCCTCGGTCAATTTGGTGGTCACAATGGTCGCGCGTTGCGCGCAGGTGATGTGCTTGCACTGGATGCACGCAATTGCAATCCTACACTTGAAAACAAATGCTTACCTGCACCTTTACAACCTGAAATAAATAACACTTGGCAACTACGTGTGATTTATGGTCCCCATGGTTCACCCGATTTTTTCACGCAAGACGATATAGATATATTTTTCAAAACCGCGTGGGAAGTTCACTACAACTCCAGTCGCACTGGCATTCGCTTGATTGGCCCCAAACCTACTTGGGCGCGCACATCCGGCGGCGAAGCTGGTATGCATCCATCCAACATTCACGACAACGCCTACGCATTTGGTACGGTAGATTTTACCGGCGATATGCCAGTTATTCTTGGGCCCGATGGCCCATCGCTCGGCGGTTTTGTTTGCCCTGCAACTGTTATTAGTGCCGATTTATGGAAGCTCGGCCAATTGCGTGCCGGAGACAAAATTTATTTTATTCCCGTTAGTATTGATGATGCAGTAGCGATTGAAGCCGCACAAAATTCAGATGTAAAAACATTGACGCAATCTGAAGTTAATTGGCAACAGGTAACGCCGTTCACACCCATAGTCGCGCAATTGTCTAAAGCAACTTACGGTGAAGATATTGTTTACCGCGCTGCTGGCGATCATTTCTTGTTAGTAGAATATGGAGCTCTCGAACTCGATATTAAATTGCGCTTCCGTGCACATGCACTTATGCAATGGCTGCAAAAAAATCCTGTGAAGGGGTTGCGCGAATTAACGCCGGGCATTCGCTCATTACAAGTACACTATAACAGCCAAGAAATTTCTCTTAGCGAATTGCTTGCTCATTTGCAACACGGCGAAACACAACTCATTACACAATTAGCTGAATTAAGTGTTCCCTCTCGTATCGTCCACATTCC
The DNA here is from genome assembly GCA_021151525.1 of Cellvibrionaceae bacterium. Lineage (GTDB taxonomy): Bacteria > Pseudomonadota > Gammaproteobacteria > Pseudomonadales > Cellvibrionaceae > Cellvibrio. Next base: position 18,923 of record JAGKXD010000045.1, read on the forward strand.
ATTAAGTTGGGATGACGAAGCTTGCCAATTGGCGATTCAAAAATATATTCAATCAGTACGCGACAACGCCCCTTGGTGCCCTAGCAATTTGGAGTTTATTCGCCGCATTAATGGCTTAGATTCTATTCAAGCCGTTAAAGATACCGTCTTCAATGCTTCTTATTTGGTGATGGGGTTGGGCGATGTTTATTTGGGCGCGCCTGTTGCTACACCTATTGATCCACGCCATCGCTTGGTAACCACAAAATATAATCCTGCACGCACATGGACTGCTGAAAACTCTGTGGGCATTGGCGGCTCGTATATGTGCATCTATGGAATGGAAGGCCCAGGTGGCTACCAATTTGTTGGGCGCACTCTGCAAATGTGGAATCGTTATCGCAAAACTTCAGAATTCAAACAACCTTGGCTGCTAAATTTCTTCGATCAAATTCGTTTCTATGAAGTGAGCAGCGATGAATTAAAACAAATTCGCCGCGACTTTCCACAAGGCCGCTACTCCATAAAAATTGAAGAAAGCCAATTCAGCTTGCATGAATACGAAAACTTTATTGCAAGCAACAGCGAATCCATTGCGCACTTCACTGCACAACGTGAACAGGCTTTCGAAGAAGAATTGGCGCGCTGGCACGCTAACGGGCAATTCAATTACGAGCAAAAAGAAGCCAAGGAAGAAAGTAATGAAATAGCGATCCCTGATGATGCTATTCGGGTAGACAGTTCTGTATCTGGCAGTGTGTGGCAATCGTCGGTAAAGGTAGGTCAAGCTGTAAAGACTGGCGATGTGTTACTGGTACTTGAATCTATGAAAATGGAAATAAACATCACAGCACCTTGTGCAGGGACGGTAACACAAATTTTAAAAACTGAAGGAATGCGTGTTCAAGCGGGACAAACTTTAGTAGTGCTTGAAGATTAACCATCCAAGTACACAAAAGTGCGGCTCTATATTAACCCTTAATGAGTGTTCTATGAAAATAAACAATATTAGACAAACCTCCATGACAACAAGCTTTAAGGAAGCAATGAATCGTTTGGGGTTTCAAGGACTTTTAAAATTCATACTTATAGCTTTCGCAAGTATTTGTCTTGCAAATTCCGCATCTGCTAGTGAAAAGAAAACATCATTTACGATTGCATGGTCAATTTATGCGGGATGGATGCCTTGGGGCTTTGCAGGAGATAAAGGCATCGTAGAAAAATGGGCAAAAAAATACGGGCTGCAAATTAAAATCGTTTTAGTGAATGATTATGTATCCTCAATAGAACAATATAGCAAAGCCAAATTTGATGGCTGTGTCATGACCAATATGGATGCCATGACTATGCCTGCTGCAGCCGGGCTTGATAGCACAGCCTTAATTCTTGGCGACTACTCCAACGGCAATGACGCCGTTGTATTAAAAAACACCACGGATTTTATTGATATTAAAGGTCGTAACGTAAACCTTGTAGAATATTCTGTATCTCACTATCTTTTACTGCGCGCTTTAGAAAAACACGGTATGGCAGCGCACGATGTAAAAATCGTAAATACATCAGATGCAGAAATAGTCGGCGTATTAAAGAAGCCCAGTGTTAATGCAGCCACAGTATGGAACCCGCAATTAAGTTTTATCGTGGGGCAATCTGCAAACGTGCGTAAAGTGTTTACCTCAAAAGAAATTCCCGGCGAAATTATCGATATGATGGTTGTCAACACCGATGCACTTAAAGCCAACCCTGATTTAGGAAAAGCCTTGGTCGGTGCATGGTTTGAAACTCTAGAGCTCATGTCACGCAACGATGCAGACGGTAAAGCCGCACGAACCTATATGGCAAACACCGCAGGCACTACACTCGCCGATTACGATACTCAATTGCGCGATACTGAAATGTTTTACACGCCTACCAGTTCTTATCAGTTTTCTAACAACGCTAAACTTGCAAAGACTATGGAATTAGTACGAAACTTCTCTACCAAGATTGGCGTAAAAAATACGGATGAAATTGGCGTGTTATTGCCAGATGGTTCAACACAGGGAAATAGCAAAAATATCAAACTTCGTTTTGATACACACTATGTGAAATTAGCAGTAGATAGATTGTTGTAAAAATTTCGCAAATAAAGCATGAGCAGAAAAATATGCTTTCTGCTCATGCTACTCACAACTCAACTAATCCAATAAATATTCTCGCATCATAGCTCTTGCTCGATGCAGTCTTGCCTTCACAGACTCACGCGTCAAATCCAACACTTGCGCAATATCATTTACCGATAGCTCTTCTATATCGCGTAACAAAACAACTTCGCGATAATGTTCTGGCAAGGATTGAATTGCGCGCGATAAATCGCGGCGCAACTCTAGCTGATGACTATAGGCAAGTTGAGGATCATCACCCATGCCCGCAATATCATCCGTTTTCATCATAACTTTGCGCATAAACCGCATACACTCGCGTTTAACAATCGCAAATAGCCAGCCTGAAAACGCACTCAATGCTTTTAGGGTTCCAATGCGGCTGTAGAGCAACCACAATGATTCCTGCACGGCATCTTCTACATCCTGAATTTTACAGCTGACCTTTGCGTACCGACGAATATCCGGCTGAGCAATGATGAGCAACTGAATAATAGCGTCCCTGTCGCCTTTGCAGGCTGCATCCAATAAAATGGGATCAATGCGTGAATCACTCAGAGCCATTAGCTTTTCTCATTATCCAGCTTGCGGCCCACCAGCGCGCACATGGGGCAAAAGCCAACAAAGCCCGTTAACAGCGCGGTAAGCCCCGTTGCTACAACAAGGTAACTCAACAAAGACGCTTGCATTCCTAAAATACCAAAAGCTATTACAGCAACCCCCACGAGAGCGCGAAACCCACGCTCCCAACCTGGAACATTTTTACGATAAAACATAAGCGTCTCCTTAGTAAATGCACAAACAACAGGTTTGCACACACTATAAGAGGCATGAAAAGAGAATTTCGGTTCGCAAGTTCAAAAATATTTTTTATAACCACTAGGCCGGTATAGTTCTATCCGCAGCCCACAATCTCAAACGCGCAATTTGCTCAGCCATAACAACAGATAATGGGCTGGTGTTGAGAATTTCCTGCAAGAGAATATCTGTCGTTAATTTGCTGCCATTCGCTGCAGCTGTGTACATGGCCGCAACAATCGCCTGTTCTATCTCTGAACCGGAAAATCCGTTGGTGGCATTGGCGAGTTTGTTTACGTCAAACTCGGTGGCGAGCATATTGCGTTTGTTGATGTGAATAATAAAAACATCTTTACGCACATCGGCATCGGGTAAATCGACAAAAAAGATTTCATCCAAGCGCCCCTTGCGAATTAATTCGGGTGGCAGTTTGGAAATATCATTACTGGTCGCAACAATAAAGACTTTGGTTTTTCGTTCGGCCATCCACGTCAGCAATGTGCCTAATAAACGTTGGGAGACGCCGTTGTCGTTGCCCTCCTGCGCCATCCCTTTTTCAATTTCATCCAACCAAATTACGCAAGGCGACATAGCATCGGCAAGTTTTAAAGCTTCGCGTAAATTGCGTTCGGTTTCGCCGTGGAATTTATTGTAGAGCGCGCCTATATCCAAACGCAGTAAGGCTAAACCCCATAAACCTGCTACAGCTTTTGCAGCCAGACTTTTTCCACCGCCTTGCACGCCCAATAGCAAAATACCTTTAGGCATATCGAGTTTGCTATCTTCAGTAAGAAATGCATCGCGACGCGTAATTAACCAGCGTTTTAAATTGTGCAGACCGCCGACTTGGGAAAAATCTTTTACGTTGGATTCAAAGCTCATAACGCCTTCCATATCTAACAACGCAAATTTTGCTTTGTTGATATCGTGAACATCGACTTCTGATAATTCACCATCAGCCCAAATTGCGATGCGCACCAAACGGCGCACATCGCTTACGCTTAGCCCCTGTAAATTATTCATCAATTTTTTGAGAGTAATGTTGTCAGTTTTTACGCGTGCGCCGCCGTGTTTATCAGACCACACTTTCGCCTCTTCGCGAATTACCTCCATAATTTTGTCGTCGCTTGGCAAAGCGAGCGTGTAGGAGCTGCTGTAGCGCGATAACTCAGGCGGCAAGCGCAATTGGTAACTTAAAAACACCAGCGTATGCGGCATAGCAAAATGATTGAGCGCAATATCTTTTAATAGGCGCACGACATTGGGTTGGCTTTCTAAAAAAGGATGTATATCGCAAAGCGCATAAATGCTGGGCTGCGTTTGGCTTTTAATATGTTTGAGCGCTTCTTCAACTTGATTTAGCTCACTGCCTTTGGGCACCAGTTGCGGGCCAAAATTAATGCGCGTTAAACCATCGGTCACCGACCAGCGATATAAATCTCGCCCTTGATTATTAGCGACCATGGAGAGTACATCCAGAGCTTTCTTTTCTTCGAAGGTTTCAATCACTACCAAAGGAATGCGTGAATCGAGTAGGAGTTTTAATTCGTTGACGTCTTGCACTTGTCCCTCGCAATTTTTTTATGCAGTTATTCAATGGGCTTTATAGTGCCAGAAAGTATAGCGCGCAGCAGTAAAACTGATCTCAAACAAAGCCTTACTCGCTATTTTTGGTTACAATTCGCTTATTGTTTGAAATCCGAGGCAACCCATATGCGTCATCTCACTGCAATCGATCATTTTATTTCACAGGCAGACCGCGCGCTGCGTACATTAACAGCAGCCGATCAACACGCAGATCGCCCTTCCCCCGCGGCAAATTTGAACGAACAGGATTTAAGTGCTGAAGAAAAGCGCCATGCTGCTGGCTTAATGCGCGTTAATCACGCTGGCGAAGTTTGTGCCCAAGCGCTCTACCAAGGCCAGGCGCTGACCGCAAAGCTCCCCCATGTACGTGAAGAAATGGAACAAGCCGCAGCCGAAGAAATCGACCATTTAGTTTGGTGTCAGAAGCGACTGGATGATTTAGATAGCCACACAAGCTACCTCAACCCGCTTTGGTACGGGTTATCCTTCGCGATTGGCGCGGGGGCCGGCTTAGTGAGCGATAAGGTGAGTTTGGGGTTTGTCGCCGCAACGGAAGATCAGGTTTGCAAGCACCTACAAAAGCATTTGGAAGAGCTGCCCGCTCAAGATGAAAAAAGCCGCGCCGTAGTTGCGCAAATGTTAGAGGACGAAGCCCGCCATGCCGATATGGCGTTGAGTGCAGGTGGCTATAGATTTCCTGCACCGGTTAAAGGCTTGATGACACTGGTTTCAAAAGCCATGACGAACACCAGCTACAGAATTTAGTTACGCGTCTAGATTAATTCGTTGCTAATTGTTTCTGGCTTTTGTAGCGATCTGCCAAAATTTTTACACGCTTCACATAGGTTTGGGTTTCTTCGTAAGGAGGAATCCCGCCATGGCGAGTTACTGCGCCTGCACCCGCATTGTAGGCTGCTGCTGCTAAGGTTTCGTTGCCGTTAAATGTCTGCAATAAACTCGCAAGATATTTCACCCCACCGTTTATATTTTGCTCTGGGTTTGTGGTATCAAAAACCCCCATATCCTTCGCAGTTCCTGGCATTAATTGCATTAATCCCATTGCACCTTTACGCGAGCGAGCAAGCGGATTAAACGCGGATTCGGCGTGAATTATTGCGCGAATAAACCCTACATCAACGTGGTAGGCGCGCGCGGCTAAACTAATGGTATCGCTGAATTCGGTCAGGTAAAGACGAGTTTTATACCAGTCAATATTGGATGTAATACTACAAGCAAAGCAGCTGTTATATATGACGACTTCATACTTGGTTTTGTAGGGAACACTGTCTGAAAAAGCGGTGGCTCCATCCTTCTTGAATTTAAAAACACGAAAGGACTCCGCACCCGCATTACTACCCACTACCCTCGCTTTCTCAAGTCGCTCCTGCTCTTTTTTGGCTTTTGCTTCTGCTGCAGAGCGTTCAGCCACTTCGCGCACCTGCTTTTCATAATCAACAACTGAGCTCGCGCCGCCACTGGAAGCAGAATCAGCCGCCACACAGTGACCAGCCATTAGGCAAGCGAACAAGGTGCTGTATATAAAATGTTTTGCCACGTTCAATCTCAATACTTGAAGGTATTTGTTAAGGTCCATACCCGAGCACTTAGTGTAGCTCAAGGAAATAACGAAAAGCCCATCCACAATTCAAATTCGTGATGAATACCCACCTGCTTTATACACAAATTTAGATTGACACTCCAATCGTGAGCCATTATTTTACCAAAAAGTTAAATAACAAAATGGCTTTATATGTCAATCGATAACATCAGCATTATATTCGCGGCGCTGGCCGATCCTACTCGCCGCGCCATTCTCGAACGCTTAAGCCAAGGCGATACTAACGTGACCGAACTGGCCGAGCCGTTTGCCATGTCTATGCCGGCAATTACCAAGCACCTGAAAGTACTTGAAGGTGCTGGGCTTATCAGTCGTGGGCGCGATGCGCAGCGCCGCCCCTGCCACTTAGAGGCAGCTCCCCTTGCAGAAATTTCCACTTGGGTTGAGCAATACCGCAAGCTGTGGGACAACCGACTAGACAACTTGGAAGATTATCTCGCCGAATTACAAAAAAAATCCTAAACAATTACACCCTTTCTATTCGAGGACGACAAATGACAACATCAAATACTTTTACGATCAAACGTACACTCAACGCACCACGCGAATTAGTTTGGGATGTATGGACCCAAACAGAACACTTAAGCAAATGGTTTTGCCCGAAAGGCTTTAGCATTAATGTTGTAACAATGGATTTAAAACCCAACGGACTTTTTCACTACTCCATGACTACACCCGATGGGATTGTACTCTGGGGTAAATGGGTTTTTCGCGAAATTAACCAGCCTGAAAAATTAACCTTGATTCAAAGTTTTTCCAATGCGGAAGGCGGTTTGGGGAGCCACCCAATGGTTCCTGTTTGGCCAAAGCACACACTTTCCAGCATGACGCTCACCGCAGTAGGAGATAAAACCGAATTGCTTTTAGAATGGCAGCCCTACGAAGCCACTGACGAAGAAATTGCAGCGTTCAATGGTGCATTCGATAGCATGACACAGGGCTGGGGCAGCACCTTTGAGAACATGGAAAACTATTTGGAAAAAATCACCCTATAATTTTCTTGCTGAAAAAACTTGTCGCAGAAAAAATCTGCGGCAAGTTTAATTTGTAGATTTACGAATAAAGTTTTAAGCAGCAAATGCTGGAAACAAACCTTTTAAACCGCCCGCAATAAATTCAATCGCAATGGCCGCCAATAACAAACCCATAATGCGGGTAGACATAGCAATCGATTTTGCGGTGATATGTTTTGACAACCAGGGCATAGCCACCAGGGTCAACCACAAGCACACACAAACGCTCGCAATAGCCGCAAAAATTAAAACGAAATGCGACCACTCGTGCGATTGATGCGCATAAACAATTACCGTACTAATTGCTCCAGGCCCCGCAAGCAATGGAATTGTTAAGGGCACCAAGGCGATAGTTTCATCTTCTTCCAGAGAATGCACTTCACCTGGTTTCGTTAAATTAGATTGCAACATTGAAAGCGCCATCAACAATAAAACCAAACCGCCCGCGCAGCGAAATGCATTAATACTGATACCCAACACACTCAAAATCCACTCACCCAATAGCAAAGAAACTATGAGCACGCTGAAAACAGAAAGCACTGTTAAACGTATGGTAGCGCGTTTGGTTTTAGCGGTTTGACGTGCAGTAAGCACGAGAAAAACAGGAATAGCGCCAAGCGGATCAACAATCGCCAAGAGGCCAATAAAGAATTGCGAATATTCTGCAAAAGTCAGCATAAACACACTCAACAACAATAGGACTTATGCTGATTGTAGCAGCTGTATTGTAGAAGCATGTTGAATGCTTACAGAAATAAAGCGAGCATCTATCAACGAGAGTTGGGGGAAATACAGAACAAAAAAATTAAAGCAGCTTTAATAAACCTTGAAGGCCTTGCACGACTGATTGCTCTTGCACAGCAGTTCTATCGCCAGAAAAATAAAAACATTCACTGCGAACTTCACCACTTGCCAAGCCCCACGCGAACCAAACTGTCCCTACCGGCTTTTCTTCACTACCACCTGACGGCCCAGCAACACCACTCACCGCAACCGCAATATCTGCACCCGATAATGCTAAAACGCCAGCAACCATTTGCTCGACAACTGTTTTGCTAACAGCGCCATCTTGCAAAAGTGTTTGGGAATTTACGTGAAGTAATTTTTGCTTAGCTTGATTAGCGTAACTAACAATACCGTATTCAAACCATGAGGAGCTGCCAGCAACAGCCGTAATGGCAGCAGCAATGCCGCCACCCGTACAAGACTCAGCCGTGGCGACACGCCATTGTCGCGCCAACAATTTTTCACCCAATAATTGACTCAGCTGCAGGAGCGTTGGTGTTGTTGGCGAAGACATAAAAAGCTATTTGTTTTTCTTTAAGGACAAAACCGATCTTTCCGGTTTATCTGCGCGCTCAGCAAATTGTTTTGCCAAGGCTTCGCGCTCCTTTGTTGCTTCGCTTTTCAGCGATTCAATATCCGTCACACCCCCACTCGTACTGCTGTAGGAAGTTGGACTTTTGGCTGCCGCTTTTGCTAAAAACTCTAAGCCGCAACGCATAAGGCGAGCCTGATCAACAAAAGATAAATTGGCGGGAAAATTTGCTGGATTGATTGCAGAAGGATCGCGGGGATTTCCTTCAACCTGCAATACAAAGCCTGATTCGTGAGTCGCGGTTCCGGCAGCCAAATCGGCTACCCATGCGTCAAAATCCATATAATACCTGTTTATGGTGGTTAATCTGCGCAGGCAATTTTAGCATCACCAAAATTGCCGTTGTAACGAGTAAACATTTCTTAAGCTTGCGATAAACGACGCTGCTCTTCACGCTTTTCAATTTTTTGCTGTCTACGCAATTGGCGCTCCGGCGGCAAAGCGCCAATATGCGGTTCATTGCGATTCTTCGCCAATTGAATTTGCTTTTGACGCTCGGCAAAACGCATTTTTTGCTCGTCAGTTAACTTCTCATAACAGCGAGGACAACTTACGCCCGGCATATATTGTTCAGAGCGCTTATCTTCCTCGGTAATCGGGTGACGGCAGCCGTGGCACTGATCATAAATGCCTTTCTTTAAACTATGGTTAACAGCGACACGATTATCAAAAACAAAACATTCGCCCTTCCACAAGCTTTGTTCTTCAGGCACCTCTTCCAAATATTTAAGGATGCCGCCTTCCAAGTGATAAACCTCTTCAAAACCAAGCTCTTTCATATAAGCGGTAGATTTTTCGCAGCGAATACCGCCCGTACAAAACATGGCTACTTTTTTGTGTTTGGCAGGATCGAGATTTTTTGCAACATACTCTGGAAACTCGCGGAACGTTTCAGTCTTAGGATCTACAGCGCGCTCGAAAGTGCCAATGTCATACTCATAAGAATTGCGCGTATCAATAACAGTAACCTCAGGGTCGCTAATCAGCGCATTCCAATCCTGAGGTTTCACATAGGTGCCCACGATTTTTTTAGGATCTATACCGTTAACACCCATGGTAACGATTTCTTTTTTCAGTTTGACTTTCATACGATAGAAAGGCGTACCTTCAAAGAAAGATTCTTTATGAACCAAATCGCTAAAACGCTCATCGCTCTTTAAAAACTCAAGCAGGCCATTAATAGCATCACGCGTGCCGGAAACTGTGCCATTAATGCCCTCTTCGGCCAACAACAGAGTGCCTTTTAAATCCAGCTGATCACAGCGCTCTTTAAGGCGAGGGGCAAAGTCCTGATAATCGGGTAAGGAGACAAACTTGTAGAGTGCAGCAACAACGATTTGATTCATATCTTTTCACTTCAGGGTCAACAAAAGGTGCTTGGCCTTAGCCATTTGGCACCCTCTAGCTCGAGGGCTTAAGGTACGGCGGGCGCGCATTATAAATGCTTGATTTTTGAACAGCCAGTAAAAACTCGTGATTTATATCAAAGATGGTCGTGTTTAGATCCGCCCATGCAATTTGGTGATGCGGGAACAGCTCCGCTTGCTGCCCATTCATCAGGACTAAAGGTATGTAGCGCTAAGGCATGCACGCCAGCCTTCAATTCGTCGGCTAAACATGCATAAATGGCCTGATGGCGCTGAACCTGACGTTTGCCTACAAAGCTGTCAGCCGCCAAAATCACTTTGAAATGAGTTTCAGAACCCGCTGGCACCGAATGCATGTAGCTCTCATTGAGAACCTCCAAATGCGTCGGTTTAAAAGTTTCTGAAAGCTTCAGAACTATGCGGCTTTCGACAGGATTCATAGCTTTACCTCACGCAACACGTTATAAAAACCAAACCACTAAGACTAAAATAAACTGCAGTATTCTACTGGATAAGAGCTAGACTGGGGAAACCACGGCAAAGATCGTGACCTCCTTCAAAACCGGCAAGTACTTGGTCAAGCATAATAACAAGAAACAGTTGCTGACATGTGATTAGGCACTTAGTCACGCTGATTGTAATTTAGAGATCATCATGAGCTTACATAAAATTTTCGTAGATAGACGCCGCGGTGAAGACCGACGAGTGGATAACGACCCCTGCAAAGATATGCCGATTGATATTTATCATCGTAAGCGCCGCAAATCGACTGATCGTCGGCACCCAGAGCGCACCTTAGTAGACGATTACCAGGCTTACTTGGGCGAAGCTGAAAGCAAGTCCAAGCACTAGACAAAAACCTATTACTCGCAGGGCAAAAAAAAGCCCCGCGAGTTGCCTCAACGGGGTCAAGTCAAAAGGAGACCAATAAACTCCACAAAAAAAACAGATAACCAAAAAACGCATATCCCTAAAAAACACAACAATAGGAAAGCAACCTGACTCAGCCTTCCTACCGCCCCAACCAAACTCCCTCACAACAAATCTACAACTCAGACAACCTAACTTTTAAAGCGAGAAAGCGCCCTTGCTGGCTTTAGCCGGAATTAAAGTAGGCACGCAACCTGTGTCAACCTCATAGAACTGCTCTACTGCCTGCATCAATTTAGGAATAACTGACGCGGGCGCAATGGACACTACGCAACCACCAAACCCACCGCCGGTCATGCGCGCACCAGCTTGGCCATCGCCCGCGGTTTGCAGAATTTCTACGAGGCGATCAATGGCAGGCGTGGTAATACTAAAATCGTCGCGCATTGATACATGAGATTCGGCCATCGCTCGCGCTAAGGTTTCCATATCACCTGAACTAAGGGCTTCGGCGGCCGTTAAGGTGCGCGCATTTTCAGTCAACACATGGCGCGCACGACGGAAACTCAAATCATCCAACTTGCCCTCCGCTGCCAACAATTGCTCCAGCTCTACACCGCGCAAGGTTTGTTGATCGAAAAAGGCAGCGGCTGTTTCGCATTGGGCGCGACGCTGATTGTATTCACTCTCAACCAAACCGCGTTTTACACCACTGTGCACGATTAAAATTTCCCAATCGCGTGGAATAGAAACGCTGCGTGTTGTTAAATCTTGGCAATCAATTAAGAGCGCACTGCTCTCTTGGCCGCGTGCAGAAATGAGCTGGTCCATAATGCCGCAATTGCAACCTACAAAATTGTTTTCAGCAGCCTGGCCAACCAAGGCTGCATCGGTTGGGTCTATAGACTCATCACTTAATTCTGTTAGGGCGCGCACTACCGCAACCTCCAAAGAAGCAGAGCTGCTCAAGCCTGCTCCGGCAGGAACATTGCCAGTGATCAATAAATTGCCGCCGTTTAAGCGATAATTTCTTTTCTTCAATTCTTGTATGACGCCACGCACATAATCGGACCAAGAAGCATCTGAATCTTGTTGCATAGGTGAATCCAAATTGATCACCACACGCTGCGAACCAAAATCGCGTGCAACTACATGCAAATCGCGATCATCACGCGCAGATGCTGCAATCCAAGTGCTGTAATTAATGGCCGCAGGCAATACGAAACCATCGTTGTAATCAGTGTGCTCGCCAATCAGGTTTACACGCCCCGGTGCCTGTACAATTAATTCAGGCGCATGACCAAAAGCGGCCGCAAAAAAATCTTTGAGCTCTTGTTTATCTAATATGCTCACTCGTAATTACCTCGTACGAAAATGGACTGAACTTTGTTGACGCAAGCGTTCTGCGGCTTGCTCGGGCGATAAATCTCGTTGGGGTTCGCCCAACATTTCATAACCCACCATAAATTTGCGCACACTCGCGCTGCGCAAGAGTGGCGGATAAAAATGTGCGTGTAGTTGCCATGGCGAGCTGTCTGATACCTCACCCGCGTTAATATCAAAAGGCGCGCCGTGCCAGCCCATTGAATAAGGGAAAGAACACTCGAAAAGGTTGTCGTAGCGGGCCGTAATATCGCGCAAAATTGCCCCCAGACTAACTTGCTCTGCTTCCGTTAATTCGGTGATACGCGCCCGCGCCTGCTTGGGTAGCAATAAGGTTTCAAATGGCCAAGCCGCCCAAAAAGGCACAACTACAACCCAATCTTCGTTCTCTACTACAACACGCTCGGCAGCAGCTATCTCTTTGTGGGCGTAATCCAACAAGAGGGATTTACCTTCTTTTGCATGAAACGCGCGCTGATTGTCATCCTCTTTTTGAACCAAGGTTGGCAACTGGGTTTGCGCCCAAATCTGGCCGTGCGGGTGCGGATTTGAACAACCCATCACCGTACCCTTGTTTTCAAAAATTTGTACCGATGGATAGTCTTTGCCCAATTCTGCCGATTCCGCCATCCAGGTCTTAACAACCGCCAAAATCTCTTCATCGCTCAACAGCGGTAAGGTTTTGCTGTGATCCGGCGAGAAGCAAATAACGCGGCTGGTACCGTGTTCTGCCTGAATTTGAAACAAAGGATCTGCCGACTTGGGAGCAGAAGGCACTTCCGGCATAAGCGCGGCGAAGTCGTTGGTAAATACGTAAGTTGTTTTATAGGCAGGATTCAACTCTCCACCTACGCGTGCATTACCCGGGCACAAGTAGCACTTGGGATCATGCGCCGCACTTTCAGGCCATTGGTTAGGCTCTTGCTGCCCCTGCCAAGGGCGCTTGGTTCTGTGAGGGGAAATAAGCAACCACTCCCCCGTCAGCGGATTAAAGCGACGGTGAGTATGCTCGTTAACCGAAAATTCTTCTGGATTCATGCTTTTACAT
>JAGKXD010000046.1 GCA_021151525.1 Cellvibrionaceae bacterium
GTTTTACGGTAATGCACTGCGCTACAAGTCTTGATTTGGATAAAGGCCGATCATGCAATCCCATAAAACAATAAATTTATACTCAAATCATTAAATAATATTTAATCGCTGAATTATCCCCGTAAGTTTGAGCTCAAAAAGCTCTTTTGCAGTCCTTTTATAAAAATAGCGAGAGAAGTTGTATGCCAAAGATTAGTGTTCTTTTGTGTGTGGCCATAAGCCTAGGTTTAATCGGTTGTGGTGGGGGCGGCGGTGGCGGTAGCTCTCCTGCGCCAGCTCCGGACGTGAAATCCAGTGCATCTAGCTCCAGTTCTGTTTCCTCTGTGTCCTCCAGTTCCAGCTCTTCGTTGGTGGCTTCCAGCTCATCCAGCAGTAAGGCGACTGGGGCTAGCTTAACCAAAGACAACGTGATGGATTATATGGTGGACTCCAATGCTACCGCCGAGACCAGAGCTTTGTTCTACAACTTGAAGGTTTTATCCAAAACCAAGTTTGTGATTGGTCAGCAGGATGCGTTCAACGCTTTCTACGCTGGCGATTCCAGCATGTCAGACATCAAAAAAACCACGGGCAGCGACCCAGGCTTATTGGGTTCGGATTTTATTTTTATCACCGATATTCAAAACGATGGCACTAGCGGCAACTGGTTTTATCAGCAAGAGCAAAAGGTTACCAAGGATATTAAAGATGCCTACGCAAAAGGCATGATTAATATTATGTCTTGGCATGTGCGCGAGCCTTACCACGATAAAGTTTTTTACGTGAGCGATATGACCGCCACCGAAAAATCCAGTGCATTTAAAAGCATTATGCCCGGCGGTGCCAACCACGAATGGTATAAAAAGAAATTGGATAAAGTTGCATCGGTATTCAACAGTTTGAAAGGTGCCAAGGGTGAATCTATTCCCGTTATTTTCCGACCCTTCCATGAATACGATGGTAGCTGGTTTTGGTGGGGCGCTGACTTCTGCACACCGGATGAATTTAAAATGGTTTATCGCTTTACCGTGGAATATTTGCGCGATACCAAAGGCGTTCATAACGTGATTTACGCACTCGGCCCAGATAATAGTTACGACACCAGAGATAAATATTTAAGCCGCTACCCAGGTGATGATTATGTCGATTTATTAGGTATGGATAATTATTGGGATTTGCGCAAAGACGCTGGTCAAACTGGTGCAGATCTAGCGCATAAAAAGCTCAAAGTAATTTCTGATTTAGCAATCGAAAAAACCAAAATTGCCGCCATGACTGAGACAGGTTATGAGGTTGGTGGCAGCAATACTCCGGTGACGGGTTGGTTCTCAAATTATCTTTATAACGTACTCACAAAAGATGATCTTGAAATTGCATTTGTGATGTTCTGGGGTAATGGTGGCAACAGCGGCGCTAACTATTATGTACCCGCTCCTTCAGCAAGCAATGCGCAGGATTTTATTGATTTTGCCAACAAGACAGATGCGTTACTACAATCTAAGTTGCCGAGCCTTTATGCAATGCCGTGATACTCATGCAACTCAGGAGTTGTTAAAAGCGGAAGATTTAATTTCATCCGCATTAACGCTTGGTTACATGCGCAATGTGTAAAAAAGCCGGCAATAGCCGGCTTTTTTAAGCAACGTACTGACGAATGATGTTCGTGAGTGCGTTTATATGATCGGTGCGGTCGTTTAACGCAGCAATATAACGATATTTTTCGCCGCCAGCGTGCATAAAAATTTCTCGGTTTTCCACCGCGAGTTCTTCCAATGTTTCCAAACAGTCGGCGCTGAATGCTGGAGATATTATGGCAACATTTTTAATTCCACTCTTGGCCAGTTCTTCTAAGGTTGCATCTGTATAAGGTTGCAACCATTCCGCATAGCCAAAACGCGATTGAAATGTGGTGAGGTATTCGTCTCTATGTAAACCTAGTTTTTCTGCTACTAAGCGCGTGGTTTTTTGGCACAGGCAATAGTAGGGGTCCCCTAAATCTAAATTGCGCTTGGGCATGCCGTGGTAAGATAGCAATAATTTTTCCGGCTTTCCGTTTTGATCAAAATCTTCTTGAATACTATTTGCGAGTGCATCAATAAATAAATTGTTATCACAATAGTTGTTAATAAAATGTAACTCGGGCACAAAGCGCCATTTTTGCAATTCGCGCGTCACAGCATCAAAAGTCGAACCTGTGGTTGCGGCGGCATATTGCGGGTAGAGCGGCAACACAATAATTTTACGCACGCCTTCTTGTTGAAATTCGCGCAGAGCTTTGGTGATAGACGGGTTGCCGTAGCGCATACCCAATTTCACCCGCGCAGATTCGCCTAATTGAGTTTGGATTGCGGTAGTTTGATTCTTGCTAATAGCGAGCAGAGGGGAGCCTTCTGGGGTCCAAATGGATGCATATTTAGCCGCAGATTTTTTTGGGCGCACGCGCAGGATAATGCCGTGCAATATCAACATCCAAACAATCTTGGGAATTTCAATAACTCTGGGGTCTGCTAAAAATTCTGCCAAATAGCGACGTAAAGCGGGTGCAGTAGGTGCGTCCGGCGTGCCTAGGTTGACCAGTAAAACGCCAGTTTTTCTGGGGGATGCTTGGTGAAAGAGTGGATCTATAGCTTGCGTGGTAGCGGAATAGGTGTTCTTCATGCAATCTGGGTTCCGAGGATTGTAATGTATCGCTGTGAGGGCATTAAGGCGCACTCTAACAGGGATGATTTTATCTAGCAAAACCCTTGTGGCAATGAATTTGGGCTAAGCTGTACATATTGTTACGCAGTAAAGTTGTCGTGAGTTCACGGCGGTATTCATTTTGGGTTATTTAGGCGTGGTATGGACATTCGTAAGCGGTTAAAGCGTATAGCTCTATGGAAAAAGTTTACCTGTTTGGGGCTCTTATGTTTGTCGGTTATTTTCTTGCCGACATTTTTGTATTGGAAAGAAGTTCAGCAAGATCTTCGTTTCGCTGCAAAGGAACAACAAGGGCTACCACAGGCGCAATTAATTTTGAATATTATTCAGCGCACCCAACAGCATCGTGGATTGTGTGCGCGCTTCTTGCAGGATTCAGCTATGTCTCAGCGCGAGCAACGCGCAAAAGCTGAGGAGTTGGAAACTGCCATCTTTGCTTACGAAATTTATTTAGACAAAAACCCGAACGAAAAGCACAAAGCTGAATTCACGGCCATGGTGGATTACTGGCACAACATCCATCGCAAAGTTGCGCATAAAAATATTAATTATGTGGAAAGCTTTGAGCAGCACACTTATCTAATCACAATGCAGTTACAATTTTTGCAAAGCATTGTTGATTATTATCAATTAAGTTTGGATCCGGATGCTGACGGTTATTTTCTGATTGATGCTAGTTTAATGAAATTGCCGGAGCTTACCGAAACTCTCGCACAAATTCGCGGCTATGGTATGGGCTTGCTGACCAAGGGTGAAGCTACTTTTGATGAGCGAGCTCATTTGCAAGCGCTATTGCTACTGAGCCAATCTAAAATGAGTTATTTAAGCACTAGCATAGATAAAGCTATTACCGGTAAACACAGCGACAACACCAGCATTTACGAACATTATCAAACGACCAAAACCCAATATCAAAAAATTGTTGAGCTTGCGCAGCAAGAAATTATTGCCAAGCAGGAGCTTAGCTTTGCGCCAGATGAATATTATTCGGCATTCACCTTGGGCGTAAATAGTTATTACGCCTATGCGCATTTTTCAATTGAGCAATTAGATCGCGTTCTGCGCGAGCGCGTTGATAGCAGAAAGCACCACATGTGGGCGCTGCTTTTTTATGTGCTGTGTTTTACGCTGGTAGTTGCATTTGTGTGTATTCGCTTTGTGCGTCGATTGCTACATCAACTGGGGGGCGAGCCAAGCTACGCTGTTGAAGTAGTGCAAGCGATTACGCTGGGTGATGCGCAGTGTGAGATTGATACTGCGTACCCTGACTCGCTCTTGGGTAAAGTAAAAATAATGCAGGATAAATTGAGCCAAAACGATCGGTTGAAAAGTGAATTTGTGTCAACCGTTAGCCATGAATTGCGTACGCCATTAACCGCAATTACCGGAGCGCTATCCCTAGCGGTTAGTGGGCAGCTGGGTACACTGCCAACATCTGCGTTAAATGTGTTGGATATAGCTCAAAAAAATAGCCAACGGTTAACGGAGTTAATTAATGACTTGTTAGATATGGATAGGTTATCGATTGGCCGGCTAGAGTTAAATATGGTTGTTCAGCCCTTGATGCCAATTGTTGATGATGCCTGCCTGTCAATGACATCCTATTTGCAAAAATACGGTGTGCATTTGTTAATGGGGCCGCGGTTTGAGTATGCGTTAATCAATGTGGATGCGCGTCGCTTGCGACAAGTGCTGGTAAACTTTTTGTCAAACGCCGCTAAATTTTCTCACAAAGGCGATGAAATTGTTGTCAATACCAGTGTGCATGCAAGCACAGTAAGAATTGAAGTTGTCGATCATGGGCAGGGCATTTCCGAAGAATTCCAAAGTAGGATTTTTGAGAAATTTGCGCAAGCCGATGCATCAGATTCGCGCGCCGTTGGCGGCACAGGTTTGGGGCTCGCTATCGCCAAAGAGCTCATCACGCAAATGCGGGGCACAATAGGGTTTACATCTACTGTTGGAGTGGGTTCCTGCTTTTATATTGAGTTACCGCTTGAAGAGGCTAATAGCGATTAAGAAAATCGCCTGAGTCGATCATTTTCAACTCGGTGATATCGTGTTGGTAAACGTAAGTCCAGGCCTGCATGATTTCACCGCTGCTCAAGATGACTTCGGCCATGCGGCGTTCGTATTCATGGGGTTGCGGTGATTTTTTTGCACAACCTTCATAGACATCTAAATCATGTAATTGCGCTTCATCTTCCAATAAATAAATTTCACCAATAGCCCAGTGCTCGGTTTCGCTGAGCACTAGGCCTGGGTAGTAATCAACCATAAATAATTGTCCGCGAATTTTTGCGGGCGATACATAGTCAGCGCGACGTAAATATTCTTTGTGCGCACCTGATTCGCATTCTTTGCGCAGTGTGCCGTATACAAACAAATAATGCGGGTTTTGTGTGTCGTCAAGATCTGAGTCGTACATGAATTTATTTACCTGTGGTGCTTACTTTGTATTTGTGGCAAGTTGTTATGTGGTCGTTCACCATACCAGTAGCCTGCATAAAAGCGTAGCAGATAGTGGTGCCGACAAAGTTAAAGCCGCGCTGTTTAAGCGCTTTACTCATGGCATCGGATTCTGGCGTGGAGGCAACGGCTTGCCCTATGTTTTTTAATTTATTGTGCTTGGTTTTTCCGCCCACAAAGCTCCATAAAAATTCGCAGAAGTCTTCACCATTTTTTTGCATGGCTAAATAGGCTTGTGCATTTTTAACCGCGCTTTCAATTTTTAAACGGTTGCGAATAATGCCTTCGTTTTGCAGTAGCTTGGCTTTTTTTGCTTCTGTGTAGCGCGCAATTTTGACGGGATCAAAATTATCAAAAGCTTTGCGATAATTTTCGCGTTTGCGCAATACTGTAATCCATGAAAGGCCTGCTTGTGCGCCCTCCAGAATTAAAAATTCAAATAATTTTTGGTTGTCGTAAAGCGGGACGCCCCATTCTGTATCGTGATATTCCATATAAAGTGGGTCATCTCCGCACCAGGGGCAGCGAATTTTATCGGTCATCGTTTTTCATCCTGACAAGAGTCTTCTTGCTCGTAGCGTTCTTTTTGCAACGCTAAAAAATGTTTCAGACTTTTGGTGTCGTGTGTTTCAAAAAAGTCAGCGAGTACACTTAAGTCATTAATGCGGTCAAGCCTAAAGGTGCGGTAATTGTTGCGCAGTTGGCACCAAGCAACCAGAGTCCACACCTTACCCCAAAAAATTAAACCCAAAGGTTCAATCACCCGTGTGGATGCTTGTGCATCGGCACGCGTGTAATCAATTTTAATGCGCTGACGAGACCGAATAGCTTCGCGAATGGGTTGGCTATGCGCGGTGTAAAATTTTTGTACATCCTCCATGAGCGGCACCAGTAGCGGTAAGGTTTCATCGCTGTGGCGCAAGTGATCGGGAAGCACAGAGAGAATTTTTTGTATGGCCTGTTTTGCATTTGCGGCCATATCAGTATCGCCCCAACTGCTTACCATGCGAGCACCTAGCAATAGGGCCTCTACTTCATGGCGATCAAACATTAAGGGCGGGAGTTGATAGCGATGCGAGAGGCGGTAGCCGACGCCGGCTTCACCCTCTACGGGTACACCGGATAAGCTCAGCGATTGTATGTCGCGATAGACCGTTCGCTCTGATACCTGTAAGTGTTCGCTCAACTGCTTGGCGGTCATCACAGTGCGGCGATTGCGCAGCAAAGTCAGCAGTTGAAATAGGCGTTCAGCGCGTTGCATGGTCTACCTGAGTTGGGGTTGCAGTCTGCGAGTTGTGCAAAGTTTACACGAGCCGCTGCCAATAAATGTCAGTAGCGTGAAGCTTGGTGTTTTATTTGTTGATTTGGGTGAGGAATGTTCTAAAAAGTCCGCCTAAAGCCTTATGCTCTGTGCTACCTTTAGACAATGACTTCGGCCGTTCACGGCTGGGAGTTTTGCGGTTCATATAAGGTTTCATGCACATAACAAGGTCAGTCTATGCATACTTTTTACCCCGAGATTAAGCCCTACCAGCGTCATATCATTGCAGTAGAACCTCCTCATGAACTTTATGTAGATGAATCGGGTAACCCAAACGGTATCCCTGTATTGTTTGTGCATGGCGGCCCTGGTGCTGGTTGTGGTAAATATGACCGCCGCTTTTTCGACCCCCAAATCTATCGCATCGTTTTATTTGATCAACGCGGCTCAGGCCGCTCGCGCCCTCATGCAGAGCTACAGACCAACAGCACTCAAAAGCTGGTTGAAGACATAGAGTTTATTCGTAAAACCTTGGGAATTGATAAGTGGGTTTTGTTTGGCGGCTCATGGGGTTCAACCCTTAGTTTGGTCTATGCCCAGACCTATTCTGAGCGCGTATTGGGATTAATTTTGCGCGGCATTTTCCTCTGTCGTCCGGTGGATTTGCTCTGGTTTTATCAAGACGGCGCAAGTCGTCTATTTCCGGATTATTGGGAGGATTTTATTCAGCCAATTCCGGAAGATGAGCGCCACGATATGATGAATGCTTACTATCGCCACCTCACCAGCGACAACCAAATTCAGCAGATGACCGCTGCCAAGGCTTGGTCATTGTGGGAAGGGCGCACCGCCACTTTACGCCCAAATCAAGATGTGGTGGATTCCTTTACTGAGCCCCATCGCGCACTCTCATTGGCGCGTATTGAGGCGCATTATTTCGTCAACAATGCCTTCCTCGAAGAAAACCAAATACTGCGTGATGCGCACAAGCTCACCGATATTCCCGGTGTGATTGTGCACGGCCGCTACGATGTTATCTGTCCGCTGGACAATGCCTACTTGCTTCACAAAGCTTGGCCCGGCTCTGAATTGAATATCATTCGCGAGGCTGGCCATGCGTCGCGTGAAGCGGGAATTGTGGATGCGTTGATTCGTGCGACTAATGATATGGCAAAAGAGTTGGGCGAAAGACCAGATCAATTGGCTTAGGCTATTTATGAATTAATCGCTAAAAAGCAGTGATGCTATTTAAAATTCAAGAAGTAACAGGCTCATAAATGCTAGGTTTGATTCAGCGAGTAAAAAAAGCGCAAGTCGATGTGAATGACGAGTGTGTAGGAAAAATTGAGCAAGGGATATTATTGTTGCTCGGTTTAGAGAAAGCGGATACCCACGCAACAGCAGATAAATTGATTGATAAATTATTGGCCTATCGTGTGTTTGCTGACGAGCAAAATAAAATGAATTGCAGCGTTCAGCAAATTAACGGAGGGGTATTAGTTGTATCGCAGTTCACCTTGGCCGCTGACACGCAAAAAGGTTTACGCCCTAGTTTTTCCTGTGCCATGCCGCCTCTAGAGGCTGAGCAGTTATACGATTATTTTGTTGCTCAATTACGCACTAAACACGAAAAGGTTGCTACCGGAATATTTGCTGCAGATATGCAGGTGAGTTTAGTGAATGATGGGCCAGTCACCTTTATTTTAAAGGTGAATTAATTTAACGAGTCATAGCAGTTAGCGCTGCGGTAATTTCGGCTAAGATTTCATCTAAGAATTGTTCAGCAGCGACTAAATCGTATTGCCGTATGGCATTGTGAATTTTTTGATACCCAAGCTTGCCCAGCGTTTGAGCGCTCTGTTGTGCAAAAAGCTTTTTGCTCTGATTCATGTCACCATTATTCAGGCTTATTTTTAATAAATTTAGATCATCTTGCAAGCTCAGTAATTCAGCATTGCTTTGCCAGCATAATCGCTCCGGTTCATGAGTATCATCAGATGTGTTTGTGGAATTAATAAATTTAATATCTACAAAAGTTTGTAGTGCTGCATAAATGTCACTAAATTGATATGGCTTGCCAATAAACTCGTGGAAACCTTGCCCTAAATAAAATGTGCGTTCGTGCTCAAGGCTTGAGGCCGACACGGCAACAACAGGCAGTTGGGCTTTTGTGAAGGTTTTTCGCAATTGTTGCAGCATTTCCGTTCCGCTCAGTTCTGGCATGCGGATATCGGTAAAAATAATATGCGGCTTTAGCTCCAAGGCCTGAATTAATCCCTCCTTACCATTAACGGCTTCGCTTACTGTGCACCCCATATTTCGCAATAAATTAACGAGTAGGTCACGGCTTGCGGGGTCATCTTCTATAACAAGAACCTTGCACTCTTGGCCGGCAACCAGTTTGGCATTTTCTACTAAAGGTGCGTTGCTGATTTCGGTGTTGTGTTCAATGACGAGTGGCAAGGTTAAATGTGCACGAGTTCCTTTGCCTTGCTCACTATCCAAGTTGATGCTGCCACCTAAACTTTCTGCAATATGCTTTGAAATTACTAATCCTAAACCTGTTCCGCCCGATTCTTCGCCAGACTTTCCTTGTTTAAAGGCGGCAAAAAGTGATTGTAATTCTTGCGCGGCAATACCTGGGCCTGTGTCTAAAATAGTGAATGATACAGTGCTCTTTTCGTGCTGTACTTTAAGGCTTACTTCACCGCTGTGTGTGAACTTAATTGCGTTGCCTAATAGATTTAAAATAATTTGACCAATTTTTTGTCGATCACTTTTTACAATCGCAGGCGTTGGCAATTGAATGTCATAATTCAACGCTAAACCTTTGGTATTAGCTTTGGTTCGCATTAGCGCTATGATGTCATTTAGCTCTTGGCGCAAGTCAAAATAATCTTGTCTAAAATGTAAGGCTCCTGCTTCAATTTTAGATAGATCTAAAATATCGTTGATCAGGTGCAATAATCGTTGGCCAGCGTTGAGAATCGCTTGCATGCGCTCATGTTGTTGCGACGATAATTGCGGATCGATCATTAATAGCTGCGAATAACCGAGTATGGCATTGAGTGGTGTTCGAATTTCATGGCTCATGTTGGCAAGAAAGCGGCTCTTGGCGTGCGTGGATTCTTCGGCAGCTTCTTTAGCGAGTTGCAGCGATGCTTCAATTTGTTTTTGTTCCGATATGTCGCTCATGATTTCGCCAAGATAGGTTGGTTGCCCCTTGTCATCGCGAATAATAAAAAATGTGGCTTTAGTAGGAATGCGTGATTTATCGGCACGTAACACTGAAAGTTCGCCTTGCCAATAGCCGTTGAGTAAAACGTTTGGAAAAATATCGTTTTTCCAAAGCTCATGTAAATCGGCTGGAAAATAGTTGAAAAAATGATTGTGAGAAAGTGTTTGGCTGCTTAAAAGAATTCGCTGCATGCTGCGGTTCATGTAAAGCGTATCGGCGCTGAGGGTCATTATTGAAAACCCTTCGCTAGCATATTCGGCGAAACGTTTGAATTTTCCTAATTCATCAATTAGCTGATGTTGTTCGGTTATGTCGCGCGCAATACTTAAAATGCCGAGCGGTACATCTTTGTCATCGCGCATGGCGACTTTGATTGTATCCATGAGGCGATTTTCTTTTTTGGATGGAACATGCATCCAAAGTTCGCGGCGAAGTGCCTTGTGGCTGAGTAGCACGCTTTTTTCGAAATCTTTTATTACCGCATCGAAATCTTTGTCAACGTAATCGCTCGCTGTCTTTCCAACGACTTCTTGTTCGCTGGTTTGAAATAAAGCCGATACTGCTTTGTTAAAACTTAAATAAACGCCCTCGGTGGATTTTAGCCAAATAGGATCGGGGATATTATCGAGCAAGGTGCGCATATGGGCTTCACTGGCTTTTAATTGCTCCTGCGTTGCGCGCTTCTCCTCCATTTCTTTCAATAGCCAATCGTTGGCGGTGCGTAAAGCTTCCGTTTGATTATGTATTTCATTTTGTAACTCAAGTTGGTTATCAATAATTAATTTGTCTTGTCGATATAATGCTTGTAAATAGGCACTGAGCAAACAAACTAGCGCGCAACCAATCGTAAGAATGCAACATTGTAGAAAGTTGGGTAAGAACCACATTGAAAGGGTTTTGGAGCTTATTAATAGTTGCCATTGGCTATTCAATAAATCGATGTGAGGAATTTTCCCGTGAAGTGTGGTGGGTGATCTTAAAGAATTTTCGTCGCCAGTGATTGCTTTAGTCCAATGGTCTTTATCCCATCGCCAAGTTATAACGTCTTCATTAGACTTTTCGAAACGCAATCGAATATCAAGATTTTTAAGTTGGTTTTTATTGGTGACCGTGGACATCAATGAGTCTAAATTCAATTCATTACTAATAATGTAACGCACATAGCAGCTTTTGGGGCGGTTAGGTTCACACACATAAAGTGGTGCAAGCATATGGATTAAAAGTTTGTTGGCTGATGACGACTGATTTAGGCCTATATGACTAAGAAATAAATCGCTTTGGCCGTGTGTGGCAGATGATGTGGTTTTGTTTTTGAGCTGATCAACCACAATATCATCGTCAGGTGTTTGCCAATCAAACCGATTGGTACCCATCCGCGCGAGTTTAATACCCGACTGCATGTCTATTTTGAGTGATTCGTACTTTTCTGTTGTGATGGTGGGTAGCCAGCTAAACGAATCTACCGACAAGTTGCGCTTTAAGAGCGGTTCCGTCAAATTGCGAAATGCTTGTTGATCTGGTCGGTTATTTAAAAAGTATTCTTGTAGAGTGCTCAAATCTCTAACTGCAAGGTCAATATTGGCTTGCATGTTTGATTGAATATTTTCTGTTTCGTGAAGCAGATTTTTTTGAAAGTTTTCACGCTCATTGTGACCCACGGCTGCAACGGTGAGTAATACAACGCCAATGCCAGCGCAGAAAATAAAAAAAGCATTTGCTTGGGGGTTTTTGTCAAACGCATACCGGTGGTACAGCCACATCAACAATGTGTTCACAATCAAAACACCGATGGTGTCGCCCATCCACCAGACTGCCCAATTTTGAAGTGCGAGACCAAAACTAATAATGTTGGCTTGCCATAAAATGAAGTTGCAAAGTGTTGCAGCAATGGTGCAACACGCAACTATACGTAGCGTGAAATGGAATGCCGCAATAGTGTCGGTGCGGAAACGTTGCGCGTAATAATGTTGCGCTACCTTAGCAATAACGATCGCCTGTAATATGCTGGCGCTGCCACTTAAGCTTGCCACCAAATAACTAAAAAGGTTATTTCCCAATGGATTTGCTAAGGAAATACTCTGGCTGGAAATGATAGCTCCAAGTAAGAGTCCGGGAAGTATGCGTCGGCCAAATACAATACAAGCAAAAGCGGCTAGGCCCGAAGGTGGCCAGAGCAAGGTTGCGTTAGCTGTGAGCGCACCCCACTGAAAACCTAAGGTTGCTAATAAAAAGTAGCTAACGCAGAAGAGCACATTCAAAGTAATAGTGTTGTTAAAAAAATCCTTCACAAATATGGCTCTTTATGAGTTTCGTTGTTGTTTCATTTGGTTGCGAGATACTAGTTTTGTAGGTAACTAAACAGAGCTTCGTAAGTCAATGCTTCGGGCTTATGGTGCAAAAATCCTTGTCCCCATCGTACATCGAGTTTCTTTAAAAGATTTGCTACTTCTTCTGTTTCGACGAATTCAGCAACAACTTCTTTTTTGAGTGAATGAGCCATTTCCACAATCGCTTTAACCATTGCATAGTGGTTAGGGTCACGGTCCATGTCGCGCACAAAAATGCCATCGATTTTTAAGGTGTCGAAGGCGAGTTTATGCAAGTAGGCATAGGAGGCAAAACCGCTGCCAAAATCATCAAGCGAAAAATGGCATCCTAGGCGATGCAAGCGTTGCATGAAGTCATTCGCTACATCTAAGTTGGTGATGGCTTCTGTTTCGGTGATTTCAAAGTTAATCATTGCCGGCGGTATTTGATGAGATTTAATTAAGTGCACAATGTGATCAGCAAAGTGTGGCTCTCGCAGTGAAAGTGCGGAGAGATTCATGGAGACGGATTCTATTCCTGAGCGTAAGTCTTCGTGTTGTTTGAGCAATTGAATAACTTCTTCGAGCATCCATTTATCGAGTTCGGGAATCAAGTGCAAGCGTTCTGCCGGTCCAATAAATTCGCTTGGTGGAATGAGTCGCTCTTGTGCGGGGTCCCACATGCGAATCAAAGTTTCAATGCGGATTTTTTTAGGTTGGTCAGGGGCAGGGAAAAAATCTTCAATAATTTGGAAGTGTGCACGGAAATGTTTGTTGTGATTAGCATCTACCAATCGCTGCGCCCAATTAACGTTTTCTTTGTCGTCGCTGGAGCGTTTGGTGGCTTCGTTGTAGGTGCGTATTAAACCGCGCCCCTCGCGTTTTGCTAGAAAGAGTACCTCGTCGGCCATTAGCATGACTTGATCAAAACTAACGATGTCACGATTCAGTTGCACCAACGCAATGGATGCTACTAGGCTAAATTCACGCTCCTCCCAAACGAATTTAAAATTTTTAATATGTTGCAAAATTAATTCGGCGAGCTCATTACTGTTGTCAACAGTTGCGCTCTGAATAACAATCGCAAATTTGTCGCTACCTATGCGAGCAAAAAAATCATCGCGCGCTAACAGGCCTGCAATGGAATCAGAAAACTGGCGTAGTAGTTCATCGCCTGCTATGCAGCCGCAACTCTCGTTGATTACTCTAAATCTATCTATATCAATTAATAAAAAGGAGGCTTTAATACTTGCAGTTTGTACTTTGGCGAGCAAGCTGCATACGTAGGCTTCAAGCGAGTTGCGGTTGTGTAAGCGAGTTACAAAATCGTGCGTGGCTAAATAACTCAGGCGATCTTGCATGTAGCGGCGTTCATTAATTTCTTCGCGCAATTGTCGGTTGACGATAGTAAGGTCGGCTGTGCGCTCGCGAACTTTTTGTTCTAATTCTTTGTTGAGTGTTTGCAATTCGTTGAGTAGCGTGCGGCGCTCAAGCTGGTGACGAACGCGAGCGCGCACTTCATCAGCATTTATGGGCTTGGAGATGTAATCATTGCCACCAACAGAAAATCCAACGCTGATGTCATCGGTACGTGCAGTGACAAAAATAATGGGAATTTCAGCAGTGATAGGATTGGCTTTGAGTAAGTTACAAACTTCAAAGCCGTTCATGCCGGGCATCATTATGTCTAACAGAATTAAATCGGGGCACTGCTTTTGCGCGAGCTCTATTGCGCGTTCACCTGTTGTGGCAACAATAAGTTGACACTCAAGGTCTTCCAAAATTGCGCTAAGTACATCTAAATTTTCGGGGGTGTCATCAACCAGCAGTATCCGTGAACTCGAAAGCATAGCTAGCCTCATTCCATCGTTATTGTTTATCGGCTAACAAATGGAAGCAAACTTCCAAGTTGGCCTACACACGCTATTTGATAATAACAGAGGCTAGCTAAATTGCACTATTGCAGAAATGGAAAAGCTTGGTAAAAACGGCTATTTAAATCTATAAAAGTCCTTGGTGGGAGACATTTGGTCTGCAATCATAAAAACCATATTCTTATGACTTTTTAATTAGTAAAACGATCAACCCCAAACTCGCAAGCAAAATGCTACTGGCGGTAAAATCGAGGCCGTGTAAATAACTGCAAACCGATTGGTAAATCCATGGATGTGCTAATGCAATCGCGCCAGCCAACAAACTGCCGGCTAACCAATAACGGCGAGAAGATTGTGCGCTGCGCGCTTGCAGTTGTTGTGCCGCTTTGTGTAATTCTGGGGCGAGCTCACCGACATTTTGCAATTGCTGCAAGCTGTTAAAAATTAACTGTGGAATTTGCGGGAATTTTTCCATCCATTCTGGGCCGTAGCGTTTGAGTTCGCCCCATAAACTTTTGGGATGAAAGCGTTTTTTCAGCCAGCGCTCAAGGAATGGATGTGCAGTCGTCCACAAATCTAGTTCGGGATAAAGTTGACGCCCCAAACCTTCAATATTGAGCAGAGTTTTTTGCAGTAGTACGAGTTGCGGTTGTACTTCCATATCAAAACGGCGCGCGGTGCGGAATAAATTCAGCAACACGTGGCCAAAGGAAATATCTTTGAGCGGTTTTTCAAAAATAGGTTCGCATACAGTGCGAATAGCCGCTTCAAATTCATCCACCCTTGCGTGAGCGGGAACCCAGCCGCTTTGTACATGCAGTTCTGCAACCTGACGATAGTCGCGGCGGAACATAGCGAGTAGATTGCGCGCTAAATAATATTGATCTGCGCGAGTGAGTGAACCCACGATTGCCATATCCACTGCCATATATTGCGGTAGTTCTGGTGTAGTGCGTGCAACAAAAATATTGCCAGGGTGCATATCAGCATGGAAAAAATTGTGATCAAACACTTGCGTAAAAAATATCTCTACGCCGCGCTCCGCCAATTTTTTCATGTTGGTATGTTGCGCATTAAGCTCATCAATATTGGTTACGGGAATACCGTAAATGCGTTCCATCACCATCACATTGCTGCGTGTGTATTCCCAATAGACTTCGGGTACATACAGCAGCGATGAGTTGGCAAAGTTGCGGCGCAATTGTGATGCGTTAGCCGCTTCTTTTTGCAGATTTAATTCATCAAAAATAGTGTTGCGATAATCTTCTACGATTTCTACTGGGCGCAAGCGGCGGCCATCATCGCTGTATTTCTCCAGCAGCTTTGCCAGTTGCAGTAAGAGCGCTACATCTTGCGCGATGATATTTTCAATGTTGGGGCGAATCGCTTTGATAACGACGGCTTTGCCATTTTTGAGTTTGGCTGCATGAACTTGTGCTACTGATGCTGAGGCGAGGGGCTCATGTTCATAGTCGCTAAAAATACTATCAATTGGCGCACCTAAGGCGCGTTCCACAATTACCCGGAATTCGTCATTCGCAAAGGGCGTTACGCGATCTTGCAGATAATTTAATTCGGCGACTATATCGTCGGGCACTAAATCTGGACGGGTGGAAAGCAATTGGCCGAATTTTACAAAAATGGGGCCGAGTTCTTCGCAGGCACGGAGCAGGCGTTCACCGCGGCTTAAGTTGGAGTATGGAAATAAACTGCAGGGCAATAACAATAATCTTGCGCGCACTGGCAAGTGTTGTTTGGGAATTAACTCGTCCAATCGATAACGCAAAAATACGCGAACAATGGTCAGGAAACGGAAAAAAACGGTCACAAATAATGTCCTATTGTGCGCCTTGGCGCTCTATGCGTGCGAGAATTTTCTCAATGCGCGCGGCTACACGATCAGCACCAAGTCGTAACTCATCGACCTGTGCATTAAAATAATTCAGTTCAGGTGCGCTAGGTAGTACGCGCAATTCTTCAGTGAGAAGCTCGCTGGTAAGGCGTTGGATGTTTGCGGCGCGATCTTTTGCCCAGGACATTTTTCCGCGAATTAATTCAGCGCTTTGGTGGCCGATAATATCGCCAAAGAGCTGGCTGAGCATTTCTTCCCAATCTATTTCAAGATTTTTTAAAATTTTTTGCAGGTCGGCTAAAAAACTGGTGCTGCCAAATATTTGCACACCTGTGTCTTTTAAATTCAAACGATCGCTTTGTGCCAGGCTCACTAACGCGGGTAAAGTGCCTTGCACTTGTGTAGTGATTTCACCTTCGTAGTGACCGCGTAAATTAATGCCTTCTGCAGTGGGCAATACAAAGATTTTGAAATCAGGTGAATTAATGTGGATTGCCAACACTTGCGGTGCAAGTTGTTCCAGCGCTATACGCGATGCAGGATCATAAGCGAGCGCCGCATTGATGATTTTCTCAGCGCTGGCGAGCGCGGCCGTAGCAAGCATAGGATCCATACACAAATTCCTTAAGGTTTTATACCTTTGTGTAACGCGACAATTCCGCCGGTCATATTGCTGAATTGGGTGTTTACAAAACCTGCAGCATCCATCATGCCTTTTAAGGTTTCCTGATCAGGATGCATGCGAATTGATTCTGCTAAATAACGATAACTATCCGCATCATTGGTAATGATTTTTCCCATGAGCGGCAGCAATTTAAATGAGTAGGTGTCGTAGACTTTTTCCAGTGCTGAGTGTTGTGGTTTCGAAAACTCCAACACCAACAAACGGCCACCGGGTTTAAGCACGCGCAACATTGAACGCAGCGCTAAATCTTTATCGGTCACGTTGCGCAGGCCAAAGGCGATAGTGATGCAATCGAAGGTGTTATCAGGGAAGGGGAGGTATTGTGCATCGGCTTGGGCGAATTGCAAATTGCCCGCAACGCCGCGATCAATCAAACGGTCGCGCCCAACGTTAAGCATGGAAGCATTGATGTCTGCCAGAATAACCTGACCATCTTTGCCGACCAATTTGGAAAATTGATAACTTAAATCGCCGGTGCCGCCTGCTATATCCAATACTTTGTGGCCAGCGCGCACGCCTGACGCTTCAATCGTAAAGCGCTTCCACAAACGGTGAATGCCTGCTGACATTAAATCGTTCATCAGGTCATATTTGGCGGCTACAGAATGGAATACATCGGCAACGCGTTCAGCTTTTTTTTCTACTGCTACTTGTTCAAATCCGAAATGCGTGGTTTTTTGCTCGTTCGTCATAAAAAAGGCCGCCTGAAAAATGTGGCGGCTATTGTACAATGCCGCGCTACTACACCCAATATAAAAGCTAGGGAGAAATCAATTAATGCGTGTTTCAAGTGTGTTGGCGCAATTTCTGTCCATAGTGCTGCTCCTGTGCACGCAGATGAGTGCTGCCCAGCCGACCAAGAGTCCGGTAGATACCTTAAAACCCTTTACAACTGATGGCTGTTCAATGTGGATTGATGGCCCACCCAAGGCTCCGTACCTTTGGCGGCACTGCTGTGTTGCACACGATAAGGCTTATTGGGTGGGTGGTGCCGAACCTCTGCGCGCCGCCGCAGACAAAGCCTTGCAAGCGTGCATTGCCAATTTGGCTGGTGATGGCATGGCCAATTACATGTATTTTTTTGTGAGTACAGGCGGTAGCCCGCTCTGGTTAACGCCCTATCGCTGGGGTTACGGTTGGGGCTATATGGATGGCGTAAAGCCGCGCGGGTACAAGTTGCTGACCGAATCTGAGCAAGCTCAGGTTGATGCGCTTATGCCTCAAACTGAGCAAATCATTGCGGCAGATGCGTTAAAGCATCCCGCCTCTGCCACTGTTTGGAACGGAAAATAGCCGCTGTTCTAGCGAGCGGCTATTTCAGTTCGAGAGGCGATGTAGATGTTAGTTTTGCTCGCGGTGCAAATGAATGCGCGCACGCCATTCGCCTAAAGCAGCCAGCGCTCCCTGAAACTCACGTTCAATTAAGTCTGCTTCGCGCTCGGTAATAACACCATCTAGCAGCGATTCAGACACAGCTTCTGCCACATCTCCCACCTGACTCATCACCTTGCAGACGATTTGCGATAAATCGTCATTGCTGATTTTGGAGGGTTCTGGCACCGAAAATGCGGCCATGCCGTGACGTGCCATGAGCGCATGCAAGGGCAGGGTCGCATCCTTCACGCCAGCTTCCTGACACAAACTAATAATGTTCGACACTTCCTCAAACGAAGGGTAATGCGAAGCAATTCCCGGCGCCAATTTATTGCGCAACACATTCACCGACATATTCATATTTTGCGCGAGCGCTTCAATGCCGCCGGGATAAGCGCGGGCGACTTTATAGAGAGCGTCGTGTTGATTCATATCCGAGTAGCGGCGCGTCATGGTGATTATTCCTATTTTTTACCGATGCGACAAAAACAACTGCGACTTATGCTGCGTCAACAGATTGCGAATGAGGAATTGTAACGAATCTGCGATGGATTTGTATCAAGGATTGAACGGATTTTTTAACAGTGAGGAGGAGTAAATGAAAACAATCAAATTATTTGTATACGCGTTAGTCGTCTGCATGAGTTTTGTCGGCGTGGCGGAAGCCAAGCGAAGAACAGGATCGTTTAAATCCGGCTTTTCATCGCAAAAGCGTGCAGCACCAAAACCGGCTCCGACGACTTATCAAACGCAGCCGACAAATACGCAAACAAACAAAACTGCCTTTGGATCTTTTGGCAATAGCAATCCAAAACTGGATGCAAAGGCAGCGGCTGTACCCCAGTCGCAAATGAGTAAAGATTTGAGTGCGACAACGGCGCAATCCAATGCATTAAAAACAGCGGATGCACGTACAAAAGCGAATGAAAACGCGAATGCAACAAACAGTGATAGCGGTTGGTTTAGAAGCGGTTCGCAAAATACTGCAACGCAAAAACCAAGCCCGATTGCAGGCAATGGAGCCATACCGCAGCCGGTGCAGTATCAACCCGTGCCGCAATATTCCAGCGGTCATCAAAGCAGTGGGCTTATGCATGGATTGTTAGGCTTTATGATTGGTAGTTCGCTTGCGAATCATCACACCAATACGGTGTATGTGCCGCAGCAAAACCAAAATGTTGGACAAGTTGGTAATTCAATTGCTGCAGATGGAGTTGCAGTGCAACAGGCACAGGACGTACCTGTTGTTGAAAAGG
Organism: Cellvibrionaceae bacterium; assembly: GCA_021151525.1. Taxonomy (GTDB): domain Bacteria; phylum Pseudomonadota; class Gammaproteobacteria; order Pseudomonadales; family Cellvibrionaceae; genus Cellvibrio. The sequence continues at coordinate 18,995 of JAGKXD010000046.1, forward strand.
AATCGTTCTTTTTGAAATTGCTACGTGTTGTGTTGTGGGTAGCAATGATCAGCGGAATTATTTGGGTGGTGCGCAAGTTTTTGGGCTTTCGCAATCGCAACTTACAACAAGCAGCAAACTATAGCTTAAGGAGTTAATCATGAGTTGGAAAAGTGCAGTGAACTACGCTAAGGATATCGCGGAAAAGCACGGCTTCAGTAGCGATATTGAACAAGATGAAAATTTACCACTCGGTGCGCGTATAGGTGGTTTTGTACGCTTGCAAAAATCTCCGTTTATTCGCGCAATATCGGAAGGTTCGTTAATTGATATGCCGACTGATGCGCAAAGTGTGATTAAGGCCATTAGTCGTGTAAAACTGAATTTGTCGGGTAGCTTGTATCGCTACTATTTACAGACAGGCGATTTACAAACTGGCGATGCTGATGCAAAAGAAATCTTTCTACAAGTGTATGTGAATGAACTGGGTCAAGTGAGTGAAGCGATTTATTGCACGCAGTTGACGCGTTTGATTCCGGAAACTGACGAAGACCAAAAAATATTTATGGGCTTGGTAGGTTATGGTTTGGGCGATAAGCGTTACAGCTTATGGCGCTTTCAGTTGGAAGAGTTGGGTTATGTGGAGTCGGATTTACAAGTCATTTTCGGTGGCGATGAAACCTTAGATTACAGCCGCGATGCAGGCGATGTGGATCAAGAATTTCTCGCGCCTTTTACGGGAACTGAAGTGCGTTTGGATGACGCTCTGGGGCAGCAAGGGTTGCAGCAGGACATTTATTTCATGCCTTATAAGCGGGAGGTGAAAGGACATACCGAATATTTGTTTATTACAACGGAGTTGGTGAAAAGTAAAAACGGTGATACCAGCCAGCGTGAAATCCATGTGGATTTTATGGTGGGCATGCCGGTTGAACTTGAATGTGTCGTTATTCAGTAAAGTGAAAGAGAGTTTTTTAATTAAACAACATTATTGTCGAGGAATAGATCATGAGTAATTTAAAAGGTTGGAATTTAACAGCGCGTTTAATTTCAAAACATTTTGGCGTGTTGGGCGATAAAATTTCAGAAGCTATTGCAAACTTTGACCCGGAAACCGCCACTGAAGCAGATCGCGATAATTTGGCCGATACCCTGCGCCAAACCGCACAGAAATTAGCGGCTGCGCGCAGCTCCTTTGAAAAAGAGCGCCAGGATGTAGTCAAGCTGCGCACCTTGATTGAGAACGATGAAAAGGCCTTTGATGTGCTCGCTGCGCGTTTACAAGCGGGTGCTATCACCGAAGCAACGGTAAATATGTTCTGCGATGAGCTGGAAGCCAACAAAGCGCGCTTGCCTATCGAGCAGCAAGAAGAAGCTGATGCACAGGAATACATGAATGAGCTGCAAAAAATTGTAGATGCGCTTTCGCAGCAATTATCAGAGTTTGATGCGCAAGCGAAAAAAGCCTTGAAAGCTTTGGCCGCTGCTAACGCCCAGCGTGATCTGCAAGAATTGCGTGCAGAGCGTCAACAGCAGTTGTCGGATTTAGGTGGATTGAAAACTAAATCATCGGCTTTAGATGCTTTAACGCGTCGCGCGCAAAAAGTGGCTAATGATGCGGAAGGCTTGAAAATTATTGCGGATATCAACCAGAAACCGCTAGATCAGCAAGCAGAACTGGATGCGATTCGTAAATCTGTATCAGAGCCGACAATTACGGGGGAAAGCGCGTTAGATAGATTAAAACGCTTATCGGGGAAAGTTGAAACGCAAGTCGCATAATAAAGCTTAGTTAGTTTATATTATGCCAATGCTATCCCCGCGGCTCATGGAGTTGTGGGGATAGTACATTTTGGGGTTGTTAATAATCTGAAGGAATGTTTATGAACGATATATTTGTTGATGCAAATAAAATTGCCGCTGGAAAAATAATTCGCAATGTAGTCTTAGTGCTTGCCGTTATTCTGTTTTTATTCTGGTTGAGCCCCTTTAATACAGTGCCCACCGGTATGCGGGGTGTAATTACACAATTCGGCGCAATTAAAGGTATTGAACCAGAAGGTTTGGTTGTGTTACCGCCTTGGCAAAAATTAAGTGTATTTAATGTGCGCGCAGAAGAAGCGACAATTGAAAATGCCGAGGGTAGCACCAGCGATACTCAACCTGTAAGAGTCAGTATGACGGTGCGTTACAGCATCATGACAGATCGAGTTGCAGAAGTGTTTGAAAAATATTCGCGCAATGGTGATTTGTCATCTTATGTACAAACTGCAACGCAAGAAGTTTTTAAGGCAGTGACTGCGCGTTATACCGCGCCGGATTTAATCAGTCAACGTGCAAAAGTATCGGCAGATATTAGCACTGCGCTGAAACAAAAGTTGGAGTTGTACGGTGCTCATGTAATCAATATTGATATGCGCAACTTTGCCTTTTCAGAAACCTATATGGCGGCTATCAACCAAAAAGTAACCCAGGAGCAGTTGCGCTTGGTGGCAGAAAATCAATTGAAAACGGTTGAGGCCGAACAAAAACAAAAAGTAGCTATTGCTGAAGCTGAGGCATCGGCCAAACGTGCGCAGGCAGATGGTGAGTCCTACGCAAACTTGAAAATAGCTACTGCACAAGCCGAAGCATTAAAAATCCAAAATGCAGCACTGGCGCAAAATAAAGATGTATTGGAATTGCGCCGTATTGAGGTGGATAAAATTAAAGCTGAGCGCTGGAATGGCCAACTACCGCAAAACGTTTATGCCGGCGCACCTATTCCTTACTTTGATGTTAATAAGCCTACGGCACATCAGTAAATATAGGTGGGAGTATTAATGACAAGGATGTTTGGCTTAGAAGATGGTTTTATGGAGTTTGGGCTATGTTTAATGAGATCAAAGTATTTAAGAATAAATATGTGCTTTCGATCCTTGTTGTTGTCTTACTGTTTGTAAGCTTAATTGCTTATGGAAAAGTGAAATATTCTGATCCGCCCACGCATAAATGCGCGAATAATTTATATTGTAGTGAACTAGGTAAATCTTATACTGTTGCTGAATATGATGATTATGTTGAGTGGCAAGGCATTACTTATTTTTCAGGACGAATTGGATTTCTAATCGTTATATTTCTTTGGCTCTTTAGAAACCCAGGTAAATATAGATAGCTTAAAATTTTTTAAAGCGAGTTTTACCCGTCTTTATGCATTTCCCATAGATGCGCTGCGACTAAAGCTCTCCACGGAGAAAATTCCAGCAGCCATTGTTGGGTTTCTTTTGCAGATATTTTTTCGCTTGCGCCTAAGAGCGCTTGCAAGCTTCTGCGTACCGCTACGTCTCCATGTAATGAGCCATCAAGCCAACCGAATCCGCGCAGTAACGCATAATTAATACTCCATGGGCCTATGCCGCGTATTTGCAGTAATTGATTGGATAGCTGTTCGATAGAGTCCCTATTTATCTGTAGCGGGTTTAAATTAATTTTTTGCTCAACAAGCGCCTTGCTTAGGCTAATAAGTGTATTGGCTTTGGCTTGTGAAAAGCCCACTTGCCGCAACTGATCTTCACTGAGTTTACTAACGCAATGTTCATCGGGGTAGCACCATAATCCAGATGAGTGCCTTACATTAACAAGTTGAATAAATTTGCGGCGGATGCTGATTGCAGCGCTTACACTGATTTGCTGCCCGGTAATCGCCCAGCTAATAGCTTCAAAAGGGGTAGCGCTTACCACAACGCGTAGGCCGGAATTTTTAGTGATCAGCGATCCTATATGCGGATGATCAATAAATCTTTTTTCAAATGTTTTTATATCTTGCTGCAAACCCAAAATGCGTTCGACATTTTTTTGCAGTTCAATTTGATTGTAGTTGTGCGTGCCTTCAATACTAAATTGCACGGCGGCGATATTTTTTTGAAAACTGATCTGCAGTTGCGCGGGTTGCCCATGCCACATAATGCCTTTAGTTAAGCTGTTGTCGTTGACTCGCTCTGCAATCATCAATGGATCGCGTTGATGAAATGCAAGAAAATCAGCACTGCGATAAGCGCGCGGCAGTTTAATCGTAAAAGCTTGAGTCTGGCTCACGATGAACGCTCTACTTCCAATAGTGCGCGTTTGCGCTCAACGCCCCAGCGATAACCAGAAAGATCGCCGTTGTTGCGCACGATTCGATGGCAGGGAATTGCAACTGCTAATACATTTGCCGCGCAAGCGCTCGCCACGGCGCGCACGGCTTTGGGTGAGCCAATGCGCTCGGCTAATTCACTGTAACTCAGGGTTTGGCCTGGTTTAATTGTTTGCAATGCCTGCCATACGCGCTGTTGAAAAAGTGTGCCGCGAATATCAAGTGGAAATGCGAATGTGTCTGAGGGATGCTCAATAAAACCTATAACCTGCGCAACCAAAGTTTCATAATGTTTATCGCCGCCAATTAATTGTGCGGTGGAAAACTGTTCCTGCAATTCGTTCAACAAAATAGCGGGGTCATCGCCTAAGGCAATGGCACAAATACCTTTGTCACTTTGCGCAACCAAAACAGAACCTAGTGAGCATTCACCAATTGCAAAATAAATTTTTGTGTTCATGCCACCGGCCTTGTAATCTTTTGGGCTCATACCCAAAAGCTGATTTGATTCTGCATAAAAGCGGCTGTTGGAGTTGTAGCCTGCATCCAGTACTGCATGGGTAATTGTGCTGCTGTTCTTGAGCGATTCACGCACACGTTCTATGCGGTTGGCGCGCGCATAATCTTTAGGTGTAACACCGGTAATACGTTTAAATAAGCGGTGCAAATAATAAGCGCTAAGCCCCGCGCGTACACTTAATTCTGCAAGGCTTGGTGCTTGCTCTGCGGCCACTATAAAGCGACATAAATCTGCAACCAAATTCTGTTGTTTTGCGTCTAAACCTAAGTGATCTGGTTTGCAGCGTTGGCAGGGGCGAAATCCTGCTTGCACGGCCTCTTCATTGGTTGCAAAAAACAGCACATTCTCAAACTTAGGGCGGCGTGAGGGGCAAGTTGGCAGGCAAAAAATACCTGTGGTTTTCACCGCATACACAAAGCTGCCATTGGCCTTTGCATCGCGAGCCATTACGGCCGCCCATCGGTCATTGCTTGGTGCTATGTTTTGTTGTGTTTTGCTCATAAATCAGATCAAGTTACCAATGTATTTGCCGTAGGTTTCACTCTAGCGACTTTCGCAGCACAAGACACCACGAATCTTGCTTTCAAATTTTTTGTTAGCAGTGCTTGGTGTTGTCCATTATATGAACTGGCACTTATTTGCGCCGCCAGTCATTTACCCTTTATGCTTGCCTAGGTCGTCGGGCTTTTGACCTTGGGGCTTGGCGCAATAATAAAACTCAACATCCTGGAAAAGGTATTCTTACGATGAAAAAAAGTCTTTTAGTTATAGGGCTTGTGCTGCTGCAATCAACACCAACCTTTGCAGAGACAATTAATTTTTCTGATCAGATCGCTGAGGGTGGCGTTGCTATTATCGTCATTATCGGGTTATCAATTTTAGCCTTGACGGTGGCGATTGAGCGCGGTGTACATTTCCGCAAAAAATTTATAGTGCCAGATCATCTGCTAGAGACTGTTCGCCCACTTTGGCAAGCGGGCGAATTTATTCAGCTGCAAACGTTAGTATCACAGGAAAATAATACGCTGGCGCGCATCATTAACTATATGGCAACTCATCGCCAACAGAGTTTTTCCATTATTAGCAGTGGTGCGGGTGATATAGCTTCGCTGGAGTTGCGCCAGCATCAACAAAAAGCCTATGCCTTGGCGATTGTTGCCACAGTAGCGCCTATTGTTGGTTTGCTGGGTACAGTGTTGGGAATGATTGAAGCTTTCCACGTAATTGCGTTTTCAGAAGGCATGGGCAACCCGGCGCTTTTAGCGGGTGGTATTTCAAAAGCTTTGATTAATACGGCGGCGGGTTTGAGTGTTGCTTTGCCTGCGTTGGGGCTACATCATTTTTTCAAGCATCGTGCAGCGCTTTTGGGGGTGGCGTTGGAAAAGCAAGTTAATCAATTATTGAATGAATGGTTTATGCCTTTGGTAAGTGTGCACCCAAATTTGCAGGTGGTGAACCATGCGCATTAATTTAGGGGAAGAGGAGCAGCCAGAAATTGGTTTAATTGCTTTGATTGATTGCATATTCTTTCTGCTAATGTTTTTTATGGTGGCGACATCATTCAAACAGACAACTGAACATAAAAAAATTAAAGAATTACCGCTGACATTACCCGCTGCATCTGCGAGTTTAGATCGCGCTACTGCAAGCCCCGATCCATTAATTATTGGTATTGATGCGGGTGGCGATATCTATGTGGATGGAGCTAAGATTTCAACGCAAGCTTTGCATGATCGATTGAGTAAAGAAGCCAGTAAAAATCCCAATCGCCAAATTCGAATCGATGGTGATCAATCCACCAGCTACAGAAATATTGTGCATGTGCTTGATCTTTGCCAGTTTGAAAAATTAACGAATATTGCTCTCCATACACGGAATTAGTAATGGACCCGAAAGCTAAAGCCTACACGCTCAATGATTTAATTCGTTGGTTGATAAAACAACTCATTGTCTTTGTGCGTCGCCATCCTTTCTTTTCTTGCTCTTTGGTTGTACATGCTGTGGTTTTATATTTGCTCTATTCCTATGGCACTTATCAGCTAGATACTAAAGCGTTACAGCAGGCGCATATAGATGTCGCTCAATCGGTAAAGCGCGCCCAGCAGGTCGATATGGAAAAACGCATTGAGGATATGAAAAAAATAAAAAAACTGCTGGAACAAAGTGCTAATAAAACATCATCCGATGATACAGATTCAAAAGCCAATGATGACTCCAAATCGCCAGAAGAATTATTGGCTGAAGCAAAGAAAATGTCTCAGGCAATAAAAATTCTGCAGCAAGATATAAAAGCAGAAGACTTGGCCAAACTGTTAAATATTTCAAAAGAAGAAGCACTGAAAAAAATAGAAGAGCGGGCCAAGCAAGAGCAAGAAAATATAAAGCCAGAAGCGGAAAAAGCGGCGACTGAATCCGTGAAGGATATGGAGGCGGAGGCCAGAAGCACGCTAGAGCAACGCAAAAAGGAGTTAGATGCGCAACAGCAAGGGACGAAAGTAGCGCTTGAAAACCATGAGCAATCAGCAAATACCGAACATGCTGACGCAAATTCAGGTCAGCAAGGGCAGCAAGGCCAAGGCGTAAATGGCGAGGGTAAAAATAATAGTTACGGATCAAATCAACATGGCATGGCCGCCGGTAAGGCCGCTGATCAAAATACAGATCCAGATGCGACGAAAAATCTGCGTGAAATGGAGGAGTTTCTAACGGAGTCCAGTTACGGTATGAAGGGGCGGCAGGATTTTTTTGATATAGGTGCTGCTCATATGCCGAGAGCTCGTGGCAATGAAGTCAAACAATCGGGACGCATTATTGGTCCTGGTGGCAGTTTTGCTGAGCGCTTTTATCTCAATAGCTGGTATGTGATTGGGCCTTTTCAGGGGAATTCGCAAGAGGCGCTCTATCATAATCCAAGCTATCCACCGGAAGAAAATGTAGATTTGGACGCGGTTTATTTCGGCAAAGATGGCCGCATTTTAAAGTGGCAATATCTCAATAGTGGTGAATATCCATTCGTACCGCCAGACCGTGAGGAGGATGCTGTTTATTACGGTTATACCGAAGTCTTGTTCGCCCAAGCTCAAGATTTGTGGATGTGGTGCGGCGCCGATGACGATATGCAGCTGTGGTTAAACCAACATCTGATCTGGGCGGGTGGAAATATCGCCAAGCAGAGTTTCTTCGATAGTATTTACCTCGATGGAAAACACTACAGGTCGCAATGGAATTTAACAGAAGCTAAACGTTTAGTGCATTTCCCGCAGGGAAGGAATAAGCTTTTGTTCAAACTTTCCAATGGTCCCAATCGCGTGGGTATTTTTGCGTCCATTGTTTTAACGTCCCAATAATTACTTGCGTCATAGCGCGCAAGCTTTCTCGTTGTAAAAGGCAAAAAAATGAATAATAAATATCTGGGTATTTTGTGTTTGCTGGCGTTTATTTCTGGCTGCGCCACTATGAGCAAAGAGGAATGTAAGCAGGCCGATTGGTATTTAAAAGGTGTTGATGATGCAACACACGGCTTTCCGTTAGATCGCGTTATAGAGCATGGCAAAGCTTGTGCTCGCGTAAATATAGTGCCGGACATGAAAGATTATCGTGAGGGTCACGCTAAAGGTGCGCGCTTGTATTGTGTGCCAGAAAAAGGCTACAGCGAGGGGCGTGATGGCGCGGCTTACAATGGTATTTGCCCCGCTGAGTTGGAGCCGAATTTTTTACGCGCTTATCGCGATGGACAAGAGCTATACAATATTCAACGCAATATTGATCGCATGGTGAGTGAAATTAATAGTAGCCACGCACAGATGGATAACGACTACGAAGAAATATCGCGTTTAAAATACGACATAGTAAACAGCCAGAATGAACAGGATCGCCGTTATAAAATGCACAGAATTGATGAGTTGGAAAATGAAATTCGCAACTTGTCTTACAATGCAGATCGTGCAGTACGGGAATTAGATTTATTTCAAAACGATTTTCGTGTAGTGGAAGATAAACATCGTCGTATGGGTTATTTGTAGCAGAGAATGGTATGCCGAGTTTAAATCAACAAATTTTTATTGCTGCGCTACTTGGGTTGGTGGCTGGCGGCCTAATTTCGCAATTAGGCGATACATCTGTGTTGCGTGTTGATGTGCTTTACGTGAGTAGTTTGCTTGGTAATGTTTTCATCGACTTATTAAAAATGGTGCTCATTCCACTGGTATTTGCCACCATTGTTGTGGGCGTTGCCAATTTACAAGAGCATTATCAAATTCATAAGGTGTGGACACGCACCTTGGCATTTTTTATTTTGACCATGAGCTTGGCCATGACGGTGGCACTGGTGTCGATGAATATTTTCCACACCGGTGAGGGCATGCATCTTGCGATGTTTCAGGATGCAATGGCCAACTACGAACACAAAAAAATGACACCCGCTGAATTTCTGGTGCAGTTTTTACATCAACTTTTCCAAAATCCGTTTTCTGCGCTCGCCAAAGGCGAAGTGCTCCCTGTAGTGGTTTTTGCGATATTTTTGGGCGTGGCATTAATCGTGGGTGGTGAGCGCTATAAAAATATATTGAATCTATTTAAAGAGTTTTTGGATTTAACCATGCGCATCATTGGTTGGATTATGCGTTTGGCTCCGCTGGGAATTTTTGCGCTCTTGTTAAAATTAGTGGCAACGCAAAATGCACAGCTCCTAACCACGTTGATTGAATTTATTGTGCTGATTATGGGCACTACATTATTTCACGGTGTGGTTGTCTTACCGCTGCTACTATATATCTTCACCAAAAAATCACCGCTGTGGTTTTGGCGTGGCGCGCGAGAGGCATTGATTACTGCATTTGCCACCAGCTCCAGCTCTGCAACCTTGCCGGTGACGTTGCGCTGCGTTGAGCAGCATTTGCATGTGCGCAAAGATATTGCGGGTTTTGTAATACCACTGGGAGCAACGCTCAATATGGATGGTACAGCTCTCTATGAAGCTGCTGCTGCGCTATTCGTAGCAAACCTTGCTGGTATTGATTTAAGTTTGGGGCAACAGCTGATTGTGTTTGTTACCGCTATGATTGCTTCAATGGGGGCTCCAGGAATTCCAAGCGCTGGAATGGTAACTATGATTCTGGTTTTGCAGTCGGTTGGCTTACCGGTAGAAGCTATCGCGATTTTATTACCTATAGATAGGCTGCTGGATACGGTACGCACTGCAGTGAATGTGCAGGGCGATATGATCAGCAGTGTGGTGGTGCAAGAGTTTGTGATAGATAAAACCGAAAAAGCAGCTTGAGATAAATAAGTGAATAAAAAAAGGGCGCATTCAGCGCCCATTTTTTATTGCAGAGGAAAATTTATTTTTTTACAAAAGGAACGTTGGTTGTTAAATAAGTCGCAGCGCGCCATATCCATTCCAATGGGCCATAGTGGAAACGCTTTAACCACCAGTGGGCAAATAAAACTTGCAAGGTGAAAAACACAATGCCGATCATAAGCGCTTGGGCTTGGGAAAGTTTGTCGTACATGTGCAATCCGTAGCCATAGAAAAAGGGTACGCCAAAGAGGCTTTGGCTTACATAAATGGTTAAGCTCATGCGTCCCACGGGCGCGAGTAGGCCAAGAATTTTTTGCCCTAGAGGTTTCAGATAGAGTGCAATAAAAGATAAAACTAAAATCGCCATAAATGCCATGCTGAAATAACCGCTGATCATTTCATCCAAAAATCCTTTTGCCATATTGCCTTGCGGCCACAGCGCATTAATCGCAGGTGAGGCAAGATATTTTTGTAAGGCGAAAAATACAATTGCGCCGAGTATTGCAAATACCAGCATGGTTTTACGCAGGCGAGTAAAGCTAAGTGGGTGCACCAAAAAGCCTATGCGCCCAAACACTAATCCGATAAAAAACAAACCGAATAATTGAAGCCCTCGGTTGCCGTCAAAAAACCAAAACCATTTGGCGAGAGAACCCGTAGTGACATTAAATGCAAGCACTTCTGGTAAGGTTCCTTTAGTCCACACGGGGCCTGTTTGATCGTAAAGAATTGCACTGTAGAGTCGGTCATTTGCGCCTGGCAAATTGTGGATTGCAGTCCAATAGTGATACATAAGATTTGGCGTTAATAAAAATAGGATTGCCATCAAGATTAGCCATTTTGTTGGGACGCGATAAGCTAAGAGTAAGAAGAATCCATAACCCGCGAGTACTTGCAAAACCTCGCCGGAATAGACCATGCTGTTGAGTGTGCCAAGTGCGAATAAAATGACTAACCGCCACGCGAATCGTAAACGGAAATCCACACCTTTTTGCGCCTGCTTATCCATGATGATAAAAAAGCTAATGCCGAATAGCATGGCGAAAATGGCGTAGGCTTTTCCTGCGAATAAAAAGAAAATGACATCGTGCACTTTGCTGTCCACCGGATTTTGCCAGTAGAGTTCAAAGAGTTCGATTGAATGCACAAGAAATAAACCCATAAGCGCGAAGCCGCGCAGGGCATCGACCAGTAATACGCGCTGGGGCGTATCTGGATGCTGTAAGAGAGAGTGTGTAGTCATAGCGTTATTCTTTATGGGGGGTGATTGGGGTAACAGCGTAATTATTCTGCGTGACCTTAATTCGGCTGTCTTTCAAGATTTGTTAAGTTTGCCTTTACATAGGTATTCATCAGTTATTTTAGTTGTCGTCCCCCTATAATGCGAACTTTTGCCACGCTGGAGAAGTTTGTGCCAACCCTTGTTAAAGACTTGCCTCACGTCAATTCAAAATCTTTTCTGATGACTTTGTTAATGCTTGCCCTGCCGGTAGCGGGGCAAATGTTGCTGCAATCTTTTTTGGGTATGGCTGATGTGATGATGGTTGCTCCGCTCGGTGAGCAGGCGATAGCGGCGGTTGGGCTGGCTGCAAAAATTCATTTTCTTTTGCTGGTGTTGATGAGTGGTTTTGCTACGGGTGGCAGCGTATTGATTGCTCAATATTTTGGCGCAAAAGATTTTGGCAGTTGTCAGCGGATGTTGGCGGTAACCTTGGTGGTCGGCATATCCATTATTGTGCCTATCATGTTGGTGTGTGGTTTTGCTGCGCCTGTTTGGATTCATTGGATCAATCCAGATCCCCAAGTTGCCAATCTGGCTGCACAATTTTTAGTAATTACCGCCCCCGTACTTTTGCTCACGCAAATTATCGTAATCTTCGAAGCATCGTTGCGTGCTCTTGGGCAAACCACTATGCCGTTGATTGCGGGCATTATTGCTGCTGTTATAAATGTGACTTTGAATTACGCCTTGATTACCGGGCATTGGGGATTTCCTGCGTTGGGAATTGCCGGTGCAGCATGGGCAACACTCACTGCGCGCTGCGTGCAATTAATATTTATGCTGGCGTATGTGTACGGCACCCAACATGGCTTTGCATTGAAATTAAAGCAGCTTGCACAGGGAATTGACCCGATTCAAATTAAACGCTATCTCGCCTTCTCTTTGCCGTTGGTTGCGAATTACGGTATTTGGGCGGTGGGCAATGCAACCTACCACGTGATGACAGGATTTGCAGGAACAGATGCTTTGGCGGTGATGGGAATGGTAGTTCCTGTTGAAAGCACTTTCTTCGCGCTCTTTGTCGGCCTTGCGAATGCTGCTGCGGTGTTAATTGGCCGCGCGTTGGGTGGTGATCAAACCGATGAAGCATGGCGACTGCAAAAATTCTTTAATCGTTTAACGTTTATTCTTGTTGTTATTTTTTCAGTATCTTTATGGTTTTCTCGCCCATTGGTGTTAGATATTTTT
>JAGKXD010000138.1 GCA_021151525.1 Cellvibrionaceae bacterium
GACCCAAATTTTACGATTTATAGTTTATTAAGCTTCGTTACTCGGTTTACCTATAGTCGCTAAAATTCCACCATCCACATATACAATTTGGCCCGTCACAAAGTCGCTCGCCTTAGATGCAAGAAATATGGTTGCGCCTTGCAAATCGTCCGGATCACCCCATTTGCCTGCCGGCGTGCGGCTGATAATAAAATCATTGAAAGGGTGGCCATCTACCCGAATAGGTTCGGTCTGGCTGGTGGCAAAATAGCCGGGGCCAATGCCGTTAACCTGCACATTATATTTTGCCCATTCGGTTGCCATATTTTTGGTCAGCATTTTTAAACCGCCTTTTGCTGCAGCATAAGCGCCAACAGAATTGCGGCCGAGTTCGCTCATCATTGAGCAGATGTTAATAATTTTTCCGCGACGGCGTTCAACCATTTTGCGCGCAACGGGGCGTGTCATGGTGAATACGCCAGTCAAATCAATTTTGATAACTTCTTCAAAATCTGCCAGCGACATTTCTAAGAGGGGTGTGCGTTTAATAATACCGGCGTTGTTAATTAGAATATCAATGGCTCCGTGATCTTGTTCAATTTGCTCGACTGCAGCGCTCACTTGATCTTCGTCGGTTACGTTAAATTTATAACCAAAGGCTTTGAAGCCCATTTCGCGGTAGGTATTCACAGCAGCATCAATTTTTTCTTGTGATGAGTTGCCGTTAATAACTAAGGTTGCACCAGCACTGGCAAGACCAGCCGCCATTGACATGCCCAAGCCGTGAGTTGCGCCGGTTACTACAGCAATTTTTCCGGTTAAATCAAATAAAGGATGATTCATATCTTTAACTCATTTTTAGTCGGGAGTCGTCATCCTCGCGTAGCGGGGATCCAGTTTTTGCTTTGCTGTTTTAACTGTTGGATCCCCGCTGCGCGAGGATGACGATTCCCTATTTAATTAGTAATTATATTTGCTTCGAGGTTATCGCACTTCACTTTTAACGTACGGCACTATTAACGAACTTCACTCGGCTTATGAAAATCCATATCCGTGTAATCGTGGTTCTCACCCGCCATGCCCCAAATAAATGTGTAATTCGCAGTGCCTACACCTGAATGCATTGACCATGGCGGTGACACAACTGCTTGCTCATTGCCAACCCAAATATGGCGGGTTTCTTCGGCGGGCCCCATGAAGTGGCACACAGCGTGATCTTGCGGAATGTTAAAATAAAAATAAGCTTCCATACGGCGGCTATGTGTATGCATGGGCATGGTGTTCCAAATGCTACCGGGTTTTAATTCGGTCATACCCATTTGTAATTGGCAGGTATCGAGTACGGTGCTAATCATTAATTGATAAATATCGCGCTCGTTGCAAGTATCGCCTGCGCCCATGTGCAGAACTTTGCTATTTTCTTTGTTCACTTTTTTAGTGGGGTAAGCGCAATGTGCCGGCGTTGAATTCAAATAAAACTTTGCAGGGTTACTGCTGTCGTCGCTACTAAAAGACACTTCTTTTGCGCCGCGACCAATGTAGATAGCTTCTTTAGTGCCAATTTCAAAGACTTCACCATCAACGGTGACTTTGCCATTACCACCAATATTAATGGCACCGAGTTCACGGCGTTGTAAAAAGCTTTCTGCTTTTAATTGTTCAATAGGTTCAAGCTTTACTGCTTTATTAACTGGCATGGCTCCGCCAACTATCAGGCGCTCGTAATGGGTGTAAACAAACACAATGTCATCAGCGGCAAAGACATTTTCAATTAGGAAGTGTTTGCGTAATTTTTCGGTGTCATAGTGTTTGTAGTCATCAACATGGACTGCAAAACGTTCTTCAATCTTTTTCATTTGTTAAAACCTTTCTTTCAAGAGAGTGTTAAATATTCAGTTGTGTAATTACCTATGCAATAGAAATTATTTTTTTAATAGCTTATACATTTCTACGCCGGCCAAAATAAATGGCGTATTGCCTTTGGCATCATTAGAAGTGATAGGTTCGGTCATGTAGTAGTCGTAACTACCGTCGCGCCCAACACCTAAACCTGCCACCAGACATTGACCATTCATGGAAATTTTTCCATCGGGTCCAATACTGGCGAATTCATTAATTAATCCGGTGTAAGTTTTAATCGCTGCGGTGCGATAAGATGCTGGCAAGTAACCGCGATTAATCGCTTTGGTTAAAAAATAACTAAACATGGCGGTAGCAGTTGATTCACGATAATTACCTATGGCGCTAGGACGATCAGTAATTTGCCACCAAGTGCCAGTCGCTTGATCTTGATAACGCAAAATATCCGGTGCAAGTTCGTTGATAATATCGATCAGGGTTTTGCGCAATTCTTTTTCTTTCGGCGGTAAAAAATCTAATACATCTACCAACGCCATGGCATACCAACCCATACCGCGCGACCAATATTGCGAAGCGCGTCCGTTGGCTTTATCCGCCCAATCTGCTTTTTTCGATTCGTCCCAAGCGTGGTAATAAAGCCCGGTTTTAGGGTTGCGCAGATGATCGCGTGCAATCACAAATTCGTGCACAGCTTCTTTAAAACTTTCATGTTGCTGTTCACCCGTTTCGTAAGCTGCAGCGTATTGCGCTAAAAATGGCATGCCCATATAAACACCATCCATCCACAATTGATTGGGATAAATAATACGATGCCAGAATGCGCCTTCTGATGTGCGCGGGTGACGTTTTAAATTTGCGCGCAATAAATCCACCGCTTTGCGATATTTTGCTTCTTGGGTTTTTTGTTCCAGCAAGATAATCATTTCACCCGGCTTGGTTCTATCAATGCTAAATAAATCGGCATTAAACCCTGTAATTTTTCCTTCAGGGGTGATGTAGCTGCCGGAGACACTTTCCAAGGCCTTGGTGTAGCGTTCATCGGGTGACACTTCATTGAGTTTTTGCAGGGCATAAATTTGCATGCCCACTACATCGTATTCAAAGTTGGTGGGGCGCTTGCGAAATTCGTCCCAACCATTGGCGTGGTAACTCAAGGTTTTGCGCGCTAGTTCAGAATCAGCCAAACCTTTACTCCACGCTAACGCAGATTGAGCTGTGATGGGTTTAGCTTTTGCATTTGCGCTTAAACTTGATTCAACTTTCACTCGTGATTCTTTAGTGAGCCGTTCTACTTCACGGTCTAAATAAGCTTTAAATTCTGCTTCGGTTTTAATGGCATTAGCTTCTTGATCCCAAGCTGCGAGAAAATAATAGTCGAGATCGCCACCATTAGTGTTCATGACGGTTACATAAGAGCCATCGTCCTCGGTTTGCTTTTCGCGATCACCCTTGCGGAAAATAACTGCCATGCCCAAATAACTATCCGCGCTGCTTAAACTTTGTTTGCCCCAGCTGGCGGCGTAAGTCCATGCGCTGCCGCTAATGTTTTCGCTGCCCAAAAGCAATTTGGTATTGGGATGTTTAACAACACCAATGGCGATATTGGGTAAATCTTTATTGACGCGCGCGCGTGGATCTATAGCGCTAGTTTGTGGTTCGTGCTCGGTAATTTTTAAGCGCGTATGCACCAAGCGACTGCCTGCGTTCATCGATAATTCGGAAGAAACATCAAACACATGGTTGTTCACTTGCCACTCATTGTATTTGATATTAAATGCAGAATAGAGCGCCCCATTTTCAACAATGGTAGCATCCCAAGTTTTTACCTTGGACATCAGCTCAACAGATTTACCATTCCAAAAACCGTAACCGCCGGTGCCCAGTGTTTTACCAACTTGCAAAATATCCTGACCCCATGGGGCATCTTTGTGATAATCGCCATAATCTTTTTGGCCGATATTTTGGAGCGCCATATCGCCAATCTTTTTGCCAAAGATATCAAAGCCGTTTCGCCAATCTAAATAAACACGATAGGCAACCTTATCGGATTCGATACCTGGGCCTTCGTAGCGAATAAAGTAGGAGTGATCAGTATATTGCGGCGGCGGAGTAAATTTTTGCACATTTTTAAACGTGCCTCCTTCGTATTTATCGCCATTCCATTTGCCACCTTCTTTAATAGAGAGTTCAGCTTGCGTTTGTTTTTTGAGTGCAGGTACTTGAATACGTGCATCGCTCACAATGGTAAATTGTTGTGTCTGCGCGGCAGAAAAATCGGGAGTAACCAGAAGTGTGTCTGGCTTGCTGTCCATATCCGTATCGATTAATTGGCTGGGTAATATTTTTCCATTTTGTTGTGCAACAAGATGTTTAATTTTTGCATCGTCGGCAGTCAAGCCTAAATCATAAAACGAAAAGTAGAGCGGTTCTTGCTCTCGTGCAAAATTGCTGGGGTTAGTTGCCTCAATGGTGGCAATGGTTGTTGCATTGGTTGAAGGCACAGCAACGGCAGTTGATTTGTCTGTAGTGCAAGCGCTCAATAAATTCAGCGATAAGCTGATAAGCGTCAACGCAAAAATCTTGGATGATGTAATCTGTTTCAAAAGAACTCCACGTGTTGTTAGCGGCTGATTGAGCCAGAAGCACTTGTGTGCTTTTCTTTTGATAATGAGGTTGTTGAGCTTATGCGGATTTATAAATTTGTAGCTTTAACAAACAAACAGGGATGCCGGTAAACCGACATCCCCATTTTAAACCTTTACTTGAACGGAATTAGAATTTGTAATTCACGCCCAAGTTAAATTGTCTGCCAGTCTCGTGAACATAAGACAAACGTGGTTCGCTCGACTCAACCCATTGATCGTCAATTTCGTTGGTCAGGTTCAGCATATCAAGAGTCACTTTGAAGTGCTCGTTGAAATCATAAGACACTTGCGCATCTACGTTAGTGGTGCCGTTGGTACCATTTTGGTAGTTGGCGTTAGAGTCTTTCACTGCCAGCGTTAAGTAACCATCACGCTTAGCAACAGACACACGTGCTTTAAATGCATCTTTCTCAAAGTAAATGGTTGCGCTGTATGCATTAGGTGACAAACTCAACAAGGGTGCATTAGTTAACGTTTGGGTGGTCACAATACTACCGTTAACGGTGCTGGTTGAGGAGGTTATGTAATTCATGTCTGATGCAACATGAGTATATGAGCCTATGAAACCAAAGTTTTGCCAGAAGCCGGGCAAGAAGGTAAATGGTTGTTGATAGTTAACTTCGTAACCATTAATGGTGCCGCCTGGTGCGTTAGCTGGGCGCGATACGCCCCACTGTAAATTTTCATTACAGTTGGAGTTTGCGGCTGTGCTGTATGAAGTACCGCAAGCGGCAACTGCTAAGTCAGCTGACAAACCCAGTTGAGCGAAGGTCAAACTATCAGGAACTGTTTGTACGAAAGTATCAACTTCTTTTCTAAATAACGCCAAGCCCAACGCAGATTCTTTTGCGAAGTACCATTCAACACCTAAATCATAGCTTTTGGCTTTTGATGGATTCAGGTATGGGTTGTTAATGGTAATGGCGCGGTTAGTGCCCGTGTAGGTTACGTTAGTGTCGTTAGTCAGGTTGCTCATGTTAGAACGCGCAATACCTTCAGAGTATGCAGCGCGAACTAACACATCTTCTGTGGGTTCGAGCACCAAATTAATGGATGGCAAAGTATCTGAGTAGTTGCGAGTAACATATTCTTGTCCCCACACTTTATTGCGTTGTACCCAGCCGCTTGAAGTTTGCTCTGTGGTGAAGTGGCGCACGCCGAAGTCACCGCGGAATGGCAAGCCTGCAATTTCAGTTTTGAATTCTGCTTGGATATATTCGCTGTCGGTTTTTTCCGTAACATCAAATGTACTGCTGCGTGCTGTGCTGCTTTCTGCAATAGTCATTGGTTTGTCCCACAGCTTGTAGGTATCCATTACTAATGCGCGGTTAGGTAACAACCATGGTACGTTTTGGCCTAAACCTGAATTGTATTGCACAATTAAATCTGGGCTTGATTGCAAATTCACGCCGCAAGATGGGCTCGCAGTATTAGCTGCAGTGGTGTTGCCTGTGAGCGCACAGTTTGCAGTGGTGCCCAAACCTTCGCCGCCGAGATAAGCTTGTTGCCAAGTATCAAACGCAAATTTCTTATAAGCTGCACCTGCTTTCAATGTGAGGCTATCGTTCAAGTCGTAAGCTAGGTTGAAGTTGGCGGTGTCGTAATTATTTTCAGTTGCCTGCGGACGTTGACGCACGCTGTTGATTGACCAGTTTGCAGGAACGTAAGCACCATCGCCAAAGGTAATGCGACCATCGCCATTGCGATAATCCCACGTTAAGTTTTGGTTGTTGGCTTGCATGATAATGGTGTTTTGAATGGGGTTTTGGAAATCAGATCTTGATCTGCCCGCCATCGCATCCACATGGAAACTATCGCTGAAATCATGTTTTGCAGAGATGGTGTACATGGAGTAGTCGGTGGTCATTTGGTCTTCACGGCTTTCACCCAAAAGACGCGCACCGGTCATGCTCGCATAATTCAAACTATTGCCTTGAATTTCATAATCAAGAATATTGACACTGGCGTTTTGTGTTCCGTTCATTGACGCTTCAAGGAATTTTTCTTTGCGATTTGCTTCATAGTTTGATTTCAATGCATCGATGCTAATTTCAGTAGCGTCTGTTGGGCGGAATTGCAAAGACGCACTCATGCCTTCGCGAGATAAATTAGTTTCGTAAGAATCGTAACGTGGAATACGTGGGTGGAATGCAGTAGTGATTGGATCTGTAGCGAGAATGGTAACGCCTTTGAGTTTACCGAATTTTTCGTTCGCTGCGTTGCTCCAACGTACAGTACTGGTTCCTTGATCGAGGATACTGCGCTCAGCGTAAGAGTAAGAGAACAATGCGCCTACTTTGCCATCCATAAATGTATTGCTGATCAGGAAGCCACCTGCTGGATCATTTTTAGTTGAGAGATCGTTGTAACCTAATTGTCCGTTGGCGGTAAATACGAAACCTTCTTTATCGAATGGACGTGGTGCGCGCATATCAACTGTCGCACCGAGAGAACCTTCGTCAACATCAGCAGAACCAGTTTTGTGCACAACCAAAGCGCTGAACAAATCTGAAGAGAAAACGTTGAAGTCAAAACTGCGGCCGCGGTTGTTACCACCGGTGGCGTCAGTACCGCCAGTGGTAGTTGACGTTTCCATGCCGTTGATACGAACACGAGTGTATTGCGCGCTCAAACCGCGCACAGAAATGTTGCGACCTTCACCGCCGGAGCGAGTGATAGCAACACCGGGAATACGTTGCAAAGATTCAGCGAGGTTGTTGTCGGGGAATTCGGCAATGTCAGACGCCATAATGGCATCAACTGAGCCAGTTGCATCGCGTTTTGCGTCCAATGCTTTTGCTTGGCTCGCGCGGAAACCCGTTACTTGAATCTCCTCGATTGCTTCGTCTTGTGCAGATTGCGCAAAAGTTCCTTGGGTATAAATGGTGGTTGGCAATGCAACCGCCATGGCGAGCACCAGCGGATTAATTTTAAATTTATGACTCATGTTTGCTATTCCCCGTATTTATTGTTGATTGATCACATTAGCGCTGTGATATTTACTGTTTCCTACTTGTGTAGATAACAATTCTTTTTATTGCCGTTAATGCTGGGCACGGCAGTGTTTTCGCTTACCAGAAATGACTTTCTGAAAATGTTATTCGTATTATCTGTGCGTTAAGGCGCTTCAATTGATTGAAGGTGTATTTAAATTGAAAATGCTTTGCCAGAAATCTTGACGTTTTTAGTTAAGAATCCATCCAAGTTTTCCAACTTGCCTACATCAAGAGCTTGATCAAATTGCACATCAATAAGATGCAAGTTGTGAATCGGCGAGCGCTCATAACCTTTTACATTGAAAATTTGCTTAGCGTTTTTGCAGCGTAAATTGCGTACTTCAATATTTTTCACGTGTGGCGTAAATTTTCCTGTGTCGCCTTCTTCGTAACCAAAGTCGATCACAATTGCGGTTTGCACATCGCCTATATCGATATTTCGAAAGTAAACATTTTCAATAGTGCCGCCGCGTACTGAGTTGGTTTTGAAACGCAAACCGCGCTCAAGATCGTGGCTGCTCATTTCGCAATTCTCAGCAAAAATATTGCGCGCACCGCCAGAAATTTCACTGCCAATTACTACTCCACCGTGACCGTTGCGCATTTTGCAATTACGAATCACGATATTTTCGGAAGGCACATTTAAGCGGCGGCCATCGGCATTGCGGCCAGATTTAATGGCAATGCAATCGTCACCTGTGTCGAACGAACAATTTTCGATAACAACGTTTTTGCAGGATTCCGGATCGCAGCCATCAGAATTTGGGCCGAGGCTCGCGCAAGCCACTCCGCGCACAGTCACGTTTTGGCTAAGCACAGGATTGATTAACCAAAAGGGCGCAGCAGTAATAGTTAGGTCTTCAATCAAGCAAGTGTTGCAGCCGTAAAACTGCACGAAGGGCGGGCGCAATTGTGCGCCTTCCGCGTAAATTCGCTCGTTCACGGGGCGGTTGGCTTCCGCATCTAGCTCAAGCTTTTTGCGTGCTGCGTCTTGGGTGGGAACACCTGCCTTGCTCCAGCTTTTGCCGCCTTTCCAGGGCCACCAGGTATTCTCATCGGCTTGGCCATTAAGCGTACCTTTGCCTGTGATTGCGATATTTTCCTGTTGGTAGGCGTACACCAAGGGTGAATAGCCCATCATTTCCATACCTTCCCAGCGAGTAAAAACGGCGGGTAAGTAATCTTTTGGATTGGTGCTAAATACCAGCGTGCAGCCTTCTTCCAAGTGCAAATTCACGTTGGATAAGAGGTGAATTGGGCCAGTGCTGAACTCGCCTTTGGGTACAACAACACGTCCGCCACCGCTCTCATGGCACTTGGCGATGGCGCTGGCAAAAGCTTGGCTGTTATTGCTGCCATCAGCTTTTGCACCGAAATCTGTTACTAAAAAATCGCGTTTTGGAAAGTGAGGAAGCTTGGTGTCACGCACAATTTTCTTGGCCTGAGCCCAAGCTTTGTTGGAGTTTTGGGTGAGTTCTTTAAGTTGCTTGTCTCGTGTTTCAGGCAAGGCACAGCCCGCCATACCTACACCCATGGATGCAAGTCCAGAAGCAAGGAAGCGGCGACGACTCAGTTGACTAAAGGGTTTATTCACTAGCTCGCTCTCATTTAATCGTTATGTTTTGTGCGTTCTAAGTCTTAGGTACTAGCTGCCCAGTCCTTTTAGGTGCGGTTTAATCCAAAAATAAGTCTGCTAAATGGCTCGAAAGCTATTTTTATTGATCAAGTTGTTTTTAATTGTGAAGAGCGGTTGAAATAAAAGCAATATCCC